>NZ_DBFZUT010000007.1:0-8435 GCF_048519415.1 Faecousia sp.
CCATTTCTTTCTCCTTTGCTTCTTGATACGAACCGGAAGCGGAAAAGGCTAATGCAATCGGAAAATTTTCTCAAAAAATCTTCCGCGCGGCGTGTAGCGCCGTTACAAAGCGGCGTCCGGTACGTCGTCCAGCCTTTGGCGGGCCACCAGTTCGGCGAAGAAGCCGCTTGCGGCGATCAGCTCGTCATAGGTCCCGTCCTCGACGATCTTTCCTTGGTCGAGCACGAGGATGCGGTCGCATTGTCTGATGGTGGACAGGCGGTGGGCGATGACAATGCGGGTGCACTTCAGCCGGTCCAGCGACTCCGACACCTTTTTCTGTGTGATGTTGTCCAGCGCGCTCGTCGCCTCGTCGAACATCAAAATCTTGGGCTTCGGCGCGATGGCGCGGGCGATCATCAGCCGCTGACGCTGCCCGCCGGATATGCCGCCCGAGCCCTCCGATATGACCGTATTCATGCCCATGGGCATTCGGCGAATGTCCTCGGCGATGCCGGTCAGCTCCGCCGCCTCCCACGTGTCCTGCTGCGACAGCCACGGCGCGGAGATCACGATGTTGGAATAAATGTCGCCCTGAAACAGCTTTCCGTTCTGCATCACAACGCCGATGCGGCGGCGCAGGGAGCGCAGGTCGATCCGCTCCAGATCCTTGCCGTCGTAATAAATGGCGCCCTTCTGCGGCTTTTCAAAGCCCAGGAGCAGACGAAGCAGCGTGGATTTCCCGCAGCCGGTCCGGCCGACGATGGCGACATACTGCCCCGGACGGATCTTGAGCGAAAGATCGTCGAGGATCAGCGGCATATTTTCGTTGTACCGGAAGGAGACGTTGTTCAGCTCGATGCCGCCGGACAGCCGCTCGATGACCTGCTTGCCGTCCGAGACCTCGGGGACCGCGTCAAAAAACGGCTGGACCATCGTGAGAATGGGCCTGATCTGCGCCGCGCTCAGCGCGATCCCGGCGAGCGACAGAAACGCGCCGGAGACCATGCCGTAGGCCGTGTTGAAGGCATAGTAATCCGCCACAGACAGGCCGGCTCTTACTGACATATAATACATGACGAGCGTTCCCGTGAGGCTGATGGCAAGGCTGATGACGGAATTGAGCTTCAGGAACATCGGCGGATCGTACGTCATTTTTGCGCTCTGCGCGTAGAGGTTGCCCCATCTCGCGAAGGCGCGCTTCTCCGCGCCCGCCAGCTTGATCTTCTGTATCCCTGTGATCAGCGCGTAGGTCATACCGCTCTCCCGCCCGGAAAGCGTCATCTGCTCTGTGCTGATCTTCATTTGCGCCAGGGAGGAGACCACCGAGAAAACGACCGTGACGAGCAGGATCGCCAGCGCCGGTGCGACGAGCATCGGCGCATAGGCAAAGATCTGCGATATGTATATAAGGGAGAACAGCGAGGTCAGTCCGGTCGATAAGACCGTCGATACGAGCATCCGGCACAGCGGGCCGACCTGCGCCGCGCGGCTGGAGAGCTCGCCCGCGCTGTACTGCTTGAAGAAATCCGCCGGCAGCGACATGACGCGCATCATAGTCGCCGCCTCGACCGATAGATTCAGCTTTGTTTCGATCCGCGCTGTAAGCATACTTTTTACCGCGGAGAGAAGCAGCGTGCTGACGGAGACGCAGACGGTAAAGGCGGCAAGCGCGAGAAGAATGCGCGTATTCCCGGAGGGCAGCACGCGATCAAACAGCAGCCGGCTGAGCATCGGAGAGAGCAGCCCCACGAGCGACACGGCAAGCGTTGCCAGCGCGATCAAAACGAAGTCGGAGACGGAAAGGGTCTGCGCGATGTAGGCCGAGAGCGAAGCGATGCTGAGCTTCTTGAGCGGAAATGGCTTATAAAACGCGATCGCCTCATCGTCAAACAGGTGCTGATTTTTGCGTGTGATGCGCCGCGCCTTTCCGGTTTCATAGTCAAAGAAGCTGTAGCCGGAAAGACCGGACGGAATGAGCGCCACGACCCGTCCACTCTCCGACAGGGTGCCGAGCATTGCGCCTACGGCGTCGCGGTACCAGCCGTCCTCCAGCTTCACCGTGCGCCGCATGATGCCATACGGGCGCATCAGGAACTCAAGCTGCTCGTTCACATCCTTGATGCTGTCGGGGACCTCCCGGCTCTTTACATGGTAGTATTTCAATATTTCGTCGATCGCGTCCTTGGTAACGGCGCGGTCGCTGGTGAACGCCGCCTCGAACCGCTTTCCCATCACGGCGGACGCCATATTCGCAAAGGCCTCGGAAAACGCATCGTCGTCGTATTGCCTGCGCTCTTTTATCTGTTCGTCAAACCAGCCCATCGTGTCGTCACCTCCTACTCGTTGGACACCAGGCGCGTATAGGCGCCGCCGTTTTTCATCAGCTCCTCGTGCGTCCCGCGCTCCACGACATTGCCCTGCTCCATCACGATGATCTCGTCGCAGTCGCGTATGGTGGATAAGCGGTGCGCCACCACGATGCAGGTGATGCCGCGGTCCTTGATGGAGCGCACCACGTCGTATTCCGTTTTCGCATCCAGCGCGCTCGTCGCCTCGTCCAAAAGGATGATCGTGGGGTCCTGCGCAAGCACGCGGGCGATCTCCATGCGCTGGCGCTGCCCGCCGGAGAGGTCCTTGCCGCCCTCGGTCAGCTTATACTGATAGCCGCCCTCGCGCCGCATGATGTCCTCATGCAGCTGGGCATCCCGCGCCGCCATGATCATCTCGAAGTCCTCGATGGAGTTATCCCACATTTTTATGTTGTTTGCGATGGTGTCCTCAAAGAGAATAATATCCTGATCCACCACGGCGAGAGAGCCGGTAAACACGCAGCGGTCGATCTGCGAGATCGGTTTTCCGTCAAACAGGATCTCGCCGCTCCACGGCTTATAAAGGCCGGAGATCAGCTTGGAGATCGTGGATTTTCCGCAGCCCGAAGCGCCGACGAACGCCACGCGGTCCCCGGGCTTGAGCGTGAGGTTGAAATTCCGGATCAGCGGCTCGGCAAGGCGCGAATAGCCGAAGGTGACATTTTTGAGCTCGATGCTGCCGGACAGCTTGCCGTATTCCGTGCTCTCATCGCCGCCGTCTTCCGCAAAGATGTCGTCGTCGGGATAGCGCATCACGTCCTCGATCCGCTCCATATCGGTGCGCATTTCCTGCAGCGTCTGTCCCGCCGAAATGAGCGTCGTTGCGGGGGAGAGGAAGGAGGATAAAAAGCCCTGAAACGCCATGATCATGCCGACGGTAAAGCTGCCCTGCATCGCGAGGAACACGCCCGTCATCAGGACCGCGGTGCTGCAGATCGAGCTGACAAGCGCCGGCAGCAGTCCGAGGAGCTGGTTCATGCGCTGGAAGCGGACCTGACTGGTATTGACGCTCGCCTGATAACCCGCCCACTTTTCAAAAAAGCCGTTCTCCGCGCCGCTCGCCTTGATCGTTTCGATCATCTCGATGCCGGCGACGGTCGTTCCGGCGAGCTTGCCCGCGTCGCGCATCTGCACGCGGGTGAGGTTGATCCGCTTTTTTGAAATGACGCTGGAAAGGACCAAGTTGGCGAGGATCGAAACGAGTCCGATGAGCGTGAGGAGCACGCTGTAGCGGAGCATCACGACCAGGTAAAACACCATCATGGCGGCGTTCAGGGCAAGCGGTGCGAGCGTGCCGACAAGCTGCTCCGCGATCATCGCGTTTGCGCTCTGTCGGCCCTGAATATCTCCCGCCATACGCTGTGAGAAAAACGCCATCGGCATGTGCAGGACTTTCCACAGAAAGGTGGTATTTCCCACCATTGCGAGCTTTCCGTTGATCCGGAGGGAATAGACCGCCTGGATCCACGCGACAATGAGCTGAAGCACGCTGATGCCCGCGAGCGCAAGCGTGAAGGACATAAGCCACTCCGGGTTTTCGCCGGTCAGCAGCCGGTCGAGAAAAATACGGGAAAACGCCGGCGTCACAATGCCGAGCAGCGACGAAATGACCGTGGTCAATGTTACAAAAGCGATCGCGGTCCCTGCGCCGACCAGCCGCTTTTTCGCGTACTGCAGCATGGACTGCGGCTTGCCCTCGGGAACAAAGCCTTCGGCGGGCTCGAAGAACAGGCAGATGCCGGTGAAGGAGTCGTCAAAGGTCTGCATCGGGACGGAATAGGTCCCCTTTGCGGGGTCGTTGAGCACCGCCTTGTTGCCCCGAAAGCCGTTGAGAACGACAAAGTGATTGAAGTTCCAATGAATGATGCAGGGGAATTTTCCGTTCGCTTTCAGCCCCTCCGGCTCATACCGGTAGCCCTTTGCGGTAAGACCGTAGCTGCGCGCGGCGCGAAGAATGTTGCGCGCGTTCGAGCCGTCCCGTGAAACGCCGCAATCCAGACGCACCTGCTCGAGCGGAACCCACTTTTCGTAGTAGGCAAGGATCATCGCAAGACTTGCGGCGCCGCATTCCAGCGCCTCCATCTGCATGACAACGGGCACCTTGGCGACGCCCGCCGTGATCGGCGACTTGATCTTTTGTGCTGCTCTCATCTTCGCACACCTCAGTTCAGGACGAAATCAAGGGGCCTGACGCGCTCGATAATAACGGATACGGTATAAACGCCGTCCTTGAGATCGGGGGCCTCCGCCGACAGGGCGTGCACCCAGTCGCCCGCGGAGAGCCCAATGAGATGGAGCAGATAAGGGTCGGTGCTTTCGTCGAGCAGGATGGGCGTGCCCGCCGCATCGGACGCGGCCGCGTACTCGGCTTCGCCGACCGAGAGGATGGCGTCGCCGTCTGATCTGGCAAAATCACCCTCGCTCAAATAAACCGTCAAGCGTCCGTCCTCGCAGATGCCGCCGGTTTGTACGACGGTATCGAGATGCCCGAACGCACCCCATACGCAAACGCCGATCAGAAGCACAATGACCGCCGCGAGGATCATCCATACGCTTGGATTGGAAACGCGGATATAATCGTTCATCTGCTCCGGCGATGTGATCTTTTCCATGCTTTTTTGACGAAAGACCGAATGATTCATAACTCCGCACCCCTTGTTCAGAATAAATATAGTCTAACAATAGTGTATCACATTGCGCGATAAAGGCAAGAAAATCCACGCAATTCGGATATATATTTTCAGCCGTATCCGACTCGGCCATCGCAGACGGTCTGCTTTGAGCATCCAGGCATTGAAAAGTTCCGCGTGCGGAAGCGCGGAACATAAATTGCCGTTGGGACGACCGACAAGCCGAAGGAACGGGGAGGCGCAGATCCCGCGCGGCATGCAAAAAGCCTCGAGATCGTAAGATCTCGAGGCTTTTTGGCGTTCATAGGCTTTCCAGAAATATTTATCACGCCTTCCGTAAAAGAATATTTTTACAAAGAGTGACGTTAAATTTTTGCAAAAATTATTGCTCTTTAGCAGAAATGGGGCCCAAAGTATATGAATATGAAAAAGTGCTAAAATGTTGTTGAATCAAATGAAAGGGGAAGCGCAATGTATTTTACCGAAACGATGTTTAATCCTGAGTACATAAATCCGCCGTATTTTAAGCAGCAACAAACGCAAATGAAGAATCCCGCCACGAGGGAATTTACACGCTCCTACAAGGCCCACAACGCCCGCGTGCGGTACGGAACGATGACCAAGGCAGAGTTCACCGCATGGTCGAAGGATGCGCGTGCAAAGCGTGCAGACTGCGTAGCAGGCAAGCTGTCTCTCGAGGATTTTGTCGCGTGGCTCGACAGTGACAAACAACGATAAAACAACGGACTGACTGGCCGTTTTATGATTTCAGAAGAAAAGGAGGAAACATTGGCAACGCGAAAGACAAAAGGAGCCAAGGGCGGCGGCACGATCCGCCAGCGTCCTGATGGGCGCTGGAAGGCGCGCTATACCCTTGGCATTGATCCCGGAACGGGAAAACAAATTCAAAAATCCGTCTACGGCAAGACGCAGAAGGAGGTAAGATAAAAGCTTACCGCAATCACCGCGGAGATCGACAGCGGAACGTATATCCCACAGGATAAAACAACGTTCGAACAATGGCTTAATATCTGGCTGGACGAATACATGGGCGATAAGAAATACGGAACGATACGAAACTACAAAAATGCCTGCAGGTATCATATCATTCCGTATATCGGTCAATGCCGTTTATCCGATCTGAAGCCGCACATGATCCAAACCCTATATAACAGGCTTCAACGCGGAGAAGACGACAAGCCACCCCTGTCACCAAAAACCATCCGCAATGTGCATGGCGTTCTCAGCAAGGCACTCAATCAAGCGGTGTTGAATGAGATGATCCGCTCGAATCCGGCACAGTTGACCACTCTCCCACGCAAAGAGCAAAAAGAAATTGAGACTCTTTCCGACAAGCAAATTCAACAGTTTTCAGTGTTGGTCGAACAGGACAGCTATCGTGCCATTTTGAAGTTCATACTCTTCAGCGGAGTAAGAGAGTCGGAAGCGATTGGCCTGACATGGGACTGTATCGATTTTGACCGTGGTACGATTCGCATTCATCATCAACTGCTGCAGCGGCCCAAGAGCGCTGGTGGCTACACACTGGCCCCGCTAAAAAACGACAGAGAGCGTCTGCTGACGCCTCCGCCGACACTACTGGCCTTACTGAAAGAGAGAAAGCATGAGCAGATGCAGCAGCGCATGAAAGCCGGTCTTGCATGGCATGGATGGGGCTCTGCGGAAGAACAGAATACATGGTTCGTTTTCACGACGGAATTTGGCGATCACTACTGCCCGCAAACCGTATATGATCACTTCAAGAGGATAGCCAGACAGATTGGCGCGGAGAAAGCCAATGTTCACAGTCTGCGTCACACCTACGCTGTTCTATGCCTTCAAAACGGGGACGATGTAAAAACCGTGCAGTCCAATTTAGGACACGCAACCGCTGCCTTTACCCTTGATGTGTACGGTCATGTTTCGGAAAAAATGAAGCAGGACAGCGCAAACCGCATGGAAGCATATCTTCAAAGAACGATCTTCGGGAGGCAGGCGTGAACTTAAAGTGCTCCCCAAGTCAAGGACATTTTCATTTGACCCATAGCGGCAGCATACCGGCGGGGTACTCACCTGTGGTGATGTAGTGGTAATATTCGTTAGGGGATAGCTTCGCCAGATCCCACTGGCAGCGGTCGTTGTTGTAGTAATCCATCCAGCGGTCAATGGAGGCTTTGGCATCCTCAAAAGACGTCCACCCCGGGATCTCACTGGCCAGCTCGTCCTTCATGTGCCCGAAGAAGCTCTCTTGGGGCGCGTTGTCCCAGCAGTTCCCTCTGCGGGACATGGACCGCCGCAGCGTGCTGTTCTCCACCAGCTGGATGAACTTCAGACTGGTGTAGTGGGTCCCCTGGTCGCTGTGGATCACGGTCTCCTTGCTCAGCGAGATCCCATGGTGCTTTATCAGCAGCTGGACCGTTTCCAAAACAAAATCCACTTCCAGCGATTCGCTCATCGCATAGGCCAGGACCTGCTTTGTGCAGGCGTCCAGGATCGTGGAGAGGTAGCAGAATCTGCCGCAGAGCGGGATGTATGTGATGTCCGTCAGGAGGATGGCTCTCGGCCCATGAGACTCGAATTCCCGGTTGACCAAATTCTCCGCGGCGCTGCCCATTCGGATGGATCGCTGCAATCTGCGGTAGGGATTCGGCTTTCGGATGGGGCAGGTGAGCTTGTATTTCCGCATCAGACGGCGGATCTTCTTCACGTTCATTCGGATACCCATGTGCAAAAGCCGCATATGAATGCCGCGAACGCCCTTTGCGTAGCCCCGGAACCGGTATGCCTCCAGGATCTGTTCGAATGCCGCCCGGTCCTTCGCCTCCCGCAGCTCTCTGTTTTTTTCAGAACGCACCCAGTTGTAGTAGCCGGAGCGGGAGACACCTGCCAATTCGCACAGGTCCTTCACGGTGAGGATGTTGTTCCGATCCGCCAACACGGCGCGAATGGCCTCAAAGCTCTCTCCGGTGCTGTCCATGGCTATTCTCCCGGCTTGCCGTGCAGCCGCATGACTTTTTTTAAGAACGCCATCTGCTGCTGGAGACACAAAATCTCCCGTTTCATGCGTCTGGCGGCTTCGTCAGACGGGGCGGACGCCCCCTCTGTCTGGTTGTTCCCGCCGCCTGGTATACGCACACCGCCCCGGGCGCCCTCATGAAAGCCCTCCGGCGATCTGGCCTCCCGCCGGATGCGCTTTGTAGTATTGTGGATCCGCTCGAAACCCAGAACTTCCGTGTTATAGCCCAGCTTGCGGAAGGCGGCTGTGCCGGTGTAGCCCTGGAGACTGAGCGCCCAGAACGCCTCCTTGAAAGCGAGGGTGTAGGATATGCTGTCTGCCGTCACCCGCAGCGTGTAGGGGTTTGCCTGCAGATGCTTCAGTTCCTCTGGTGTGAATTTCTTCTTCGTGCCCATACAGCACCTCCGTTCGGTAGTTCTATCATAACACAGGTGCGGC
>NZ_DBFZUT010000008.1:0-14514 GCF_048519415.1 Faecousia sp.
ATGCTGAGCCGTGTGCTGACTCTGGCCCTGGCCGCCCTGCTGGCCCTGTCTCTCTTCGCCTGCGGCAAAAAAAGCGATGACAATTCCACCGGCTCCTCCGGTGCCGCATCCTATCAGGTCGGCATCTGCAGCTATGCGGACGATGCATCCCTGAACCAGATCGTGGACAACATCGAGTCCCGGCTCAAGGCCATCGGCCAGGAGAAGGGCGTCACCTTCGAGATCAGCTATGATAACTGCAACACCGATTCCGCCGTGCTGAATCAGATCATCGCCAACTTCATGGCCGACAAGGTGGACCTGATGATCGGCGTAGCCACTCCCGTGGCCGTGGCCATGCAGGCTGCCACCGAGGGCACTGACATTCCCGTGGTCTTTGCCGCCGTGTCCGACCCTGTGGGTGCGGGTCTGGTGGAAAGTCTGGAGGCCCCCGGCGCCAACATCACCGGTACCTCCGACTATCTGGACACCGATGCCATTCTGGACCTGATTTTCGCCGCCGACCCTGATGCCAGGAACATCGCCCTGCTGTATGACCTGGGGCAGGACTCCTCTGCCGCTCCCATCAAGAATGCCAAGGCGTACCTGGACAAGAGGGGCGTGTCCTACAAGGAGTATAACGGCACCACCACCGACGAGATCAGTCTGGCCGTCAGCAGCATCGTGGCCGACAAGGCCGACGCCGTGTTCACCCCCACCGACAACACCGTGATGACCGCAGAGCTGGCCATTTACGAGGCTCTGGCCAAGGCCGGCATCCCCCACTACACCGGCGCTGACTCCTTCGCCCTGAACGGTGCGTTCCTGGGCTACGGCGTGGACTATGCCAACCTGGGCGTGGAAACCGCCAACATGGTCTCCGGCATTCTTCTGGACGGCAGCAAGCCCTCCGCCACCCCCGTGCTGACCTTCGACAACGGCACCGCCACCATCAACACCGACATCTGCAGGGAGCTGGGCCTGAACTATGACGAGCTGGCCAAGACCTTCGCCCCTCTGTGCACCAAGGTCCAGTCCATCGTCACCGCCGAGAGCTTCGACGATTTGAATCAATAAGGGAAACTCTGAATAAATCGTCTGCGGCTGAGCGGCGGATCTTTTGCCCCCAGTCTGCGGTTCGAAAAATGGGAAATACATACAGTATTCCCTCATTTTCCAAACCTTGCCTGGAACCAAAATCTTTCGCCGTCAGCTCTTGCCGATTTAATCAGAGCTTCCTAAGAAATCAAACATCCATCAGCGGGCCCCCGCTGATGACCCTCGCACCGCCCACTCGGGAAACAAACCCATTCTGCATGAAAGGAGAAGTCTCTCATGAACATTTTTTCTCTGGTCCAAACCGCCCTGGAGCTGGGCCTCATCTGCTCGCTGACCGTGCTGGCACTGTTTTTGAGCTACTCCATGCTCAATGTATGCGACCTTTCCACCGACGGCTGCTTCACTCTGGGTGCCGCTGTGGGTGCTATGGTAGCCATTGCCGGGCATCCCTACCTGGCCATTCTGGCCGCCATGGGCGCCGGAGCCCTCTCCGGCTTCATCACCGCCCTGCTGCAAACGAAAATGGGCATTGACAGCCTCCTGGCGGGCATCATCGTCAACACCGGACTCTACTCCATCAATATCGCCGTCATGGGCGGCTCCTCCCTGCTGAACATGAACAAAACCGAGACCGTGTTCACCAAGGCCCGGGCTCTGCTGCAGGGCACCTTCCTGGCTGAGCAGTATAAGCTGCTTGTGGCGGCCATCGCCGTGATTGCCGTGATCGTTTTTTTGGCCCTGTTTCTGCATACCCGCCTGGGTCTGGCCATCCGCGCCACCGGCGACAATCCCGACATGGTCCGCTCCTCCTCTATCAATCCCACCTTTACCACCATCGTAGGCCTGTGCGTGGCCAATGCCTTCACGGGGCTGTCCGGCTGCCTGCTGGCCCAAAGTCAAAAATCCGTCAGCATCGACATCGGCACCGGCATGGTGACCATCGCCCTGGCCTCCCTGCTCATGGGTCAGGTGCTGCTGGGCAAGGGCAGCATTCTCAAGCGGGCCATCGGCATGGTGGTGGGCGCCTTTGCCTTCCGCATGGTGTATACCATCGCCCTGCGGCTGGATATGCCCGCCTTCATGCTGAAGCTGGTGTCCTCGGTGATCGTGGTGCTGGCCATCGCCACCCCCTATTTCAAGAAGCAGCTGCCCATGCTGCGCCGCCGCATGGCTGCGCGAAAGGAGGCCCGCCTTCATGCTGAAGATTGAAAAAATATCCAAGACCTTCAACCCCGGCACCATCAATGAAAAGGCAGCCCTGCAGGGCCTGAGCCTGCACCTGCTCCCCGGGGATTTCGTCACCGTCATCGGCTCCAACGGCGCAGGCAAATCCACCCTCCTTAACGCCATCAGCGGCAGCTTTTTCACCGACAGCGGCAGCATTTATCTGGACGGAAGAAATATCACCTTCCTGCCGGAATATCAACGCTCCCGCCAAATCGGCCGTCTGTTCCAGGATCCTATGCGCGGCAGCGCCCCCCACATGACCATTGAGGAAAACCTCTCTCTGGCGGCGGCCTCCGGCGGCTGGCTCAGCTGGACATGGGCCTGGAGGACCGGATGAAGCAGCCCGTGGGGCTGCTTTCCGGCGGCCAGCGTCAGGCGCTGACGCTGGTGATGGCCACCTTCAAGCCGCCGAAGCTCCTGCTGCTGGATGAGCATACCGCTGCTCTGGACCCCGCCACGGCAGAAAAGGTGCTGGAAATCACCCGTCAGACCGTCTCGGAGAACCGTATCACCACCCTCATGGTCACCCACAATATGCACCAGGCCCTGGAGCTTGGCAACCGCACATTGATGATGGACAGAGGCCATATCATTCTGGATGTTGCCGGAGCGGAACGGGCGGGCATGACCGTGGAGGACCTGCTGGCTAAGTTCAAAAGCGGTGCTGGCAAGGCCCTGGACAATGACCGTATTCTCTTGTCGGAACAAACAAACTCGGATAAAAAAGGCGCATCGAATGCCACGGGCTGATCACGAAGCATGGAACAAAACAGTCTGTCCGGCGTGGCAAGGGCAAATAACATCACCGAGAGAAGCAAAAAGCTCTTATGATATGAGGCGCTGGAACGGCAGCTTTTCGGATTTTTATCATGACGGCAAGCCTTTGCCGGCCGGTGCCGGCGTTTCTGCAGTAACGATTGAATATTTCCAGAATTTGTAAATAATGGAAAAAATCAGACATGTTTCCGGCCGATATTTAGAACTGCACGGCATCTCTGTATGTGTATTTTTAATTGCATATACCGGATGTTTGTGATAATATATATAGAACGCCATTGGTGTAGAAGCGGCCGCATGCCCGGCTTGTGGACATACCAAAATAAAGAAAGAAGGCAGGTTTATGAAAAGCACACACTTAAGAAAACGCATTGTGGCTGCATTGCTGGCCGTGGTGTTAGCTGTTAGTTTGGCTGCGCCATCTCTGGCAATTGAGGAAACAGGCGTCTCGAAATCAGGCAGCAACGGGCTGACTTGGGAGGAAATAGACAGCAGCTCTGTTCAGGTAGAGTCCCCCATTCAGGCGAATACCGGCGTAGTGGAAAAGACGGTAGAACACGAAGACACCGATATGGTTCGTGTCTCCATTATTCTAAAGGACGCCTCTACCCTGGAAAAGGGCTTTACCTCTGATGAGATTGCAGCTGCTGATCGCAGCGCCATGCAATATCGGCGGAAGCTGGAGAAGCAGCAGGACAGCATGGCTGCCGCCATCTCCAAGCAGGCACTGAATGGTGCAACGCTGGATGTTGTTTGGAATTTGACATTGGCAGCCAATATCATTTCTGCAAATGTCCAATATGGGCAGATCGAGAAAATCAAGGAAGTTGCCGGTGTGCAGGAGGTCATTCTTGAGAACCGGTATGAGCCCTGCGTGGTGAAGCAGGAGGAGACGGCGGATCCCAATATGGCTACCTCCGATAAGATGATCGGCTCCAGCGCTGCGTGGGCGGCAGGCTATACCGGCGCAGGAAGCCGGATCGCAATTATCGACACCGGCGCCGATGTGGATCATCCCTCTCTGGATCCGGATGCGCTGAAATATGCCCTGCAGGGGAGTAATGCGACGATCATGACGGAGGCTGACTTGACCGATGAGGTGCTGAATCAGCTAAATGCATATACTCGCAAAGCCGGACTGACCGCAGCAGATTTTTATGTCAACGAGAAGATCCCGTTTGGCTTTAACTATGTGGATGCGGACACGGATATCACGCATGATAATGATACGCAGGGCGATCATGGCTCGCACGTGACCGGTATCGCGGCGGGAAACCGTTTTGTTAAGGACGAAGCCGGAAACTATGTCGCAGCGTTGGACTCCGTCATGACGCAGGGCGTGGCGCCCGATGCGCAGATCCTGACGATGAAGGTCTTCGGCAAGCGCGGCGGCGCCTATGATTCAGACTACATGGTCGCGATTGAAGACGCCATGGTGCTGGGCGCGGACGCAGCGAACCTCTCCCTGGGCGGAAGCTTCCCGGGCTACTCCGAGTATACGGAAGAGAAATACCGTCATATTCTTGATGAAATCGTTGGCAGCGGCATGGTTGTCACAATTTCTGCAGGTAATTCCGGCAGCTGGTTTGACCAGACTGCGTTTGGCCTTCCCTATGCGGGCAGTGTGAACTGGGCTACAAACGGCAGCCCCGGCTCCTATGTTAACTCGCTGTGTGTAGCCTCCGTCGATAACGCGGGCGTTACAGACAATTATCTGAAGGTCAAAGGTCATAACATGACCTACACGGAAAAAAGCTATCAGAACAAACCGATCTATACCATCGGCGGAAGCCATGAGTATATTTATCTGGACAAGATCGGTACCGCGGAAGAGTTCGCAGCAGTCAAGGATGTCCTGGCAGGAAAAATTGCAATTTGCAATCGAGGCGATACCTCATTTTACGAGAAGGCAGAAGCCGCGGTTGCCAATGGCGCAATTGCGACCATTATCGTGAATAATCAGCCGGGCTCCAATTATATGGATCTGACCGATTATACAAAAACGGAGCCCTGCGTCTCTATTTCTCAGACGGATGGCGCATTCCTGCGTGAAAGCTCCACGAAGGTGACGAGCCAGGATGGCAGTGTTCTGTATTATAGCGGTGAGATGTTTGTGAGCTCCGAGCGGGAGTCCTGGGATCTGGGAGAAGACTACTATACGATGAGCAGCTTCTCCAGCTGGGGCATTCCCGGCGCCCTGACGATGAAGCCGGAGATCACGGCGCCCGGCGGCCGGATCTACTCCCTGAAGGACGGCGGAGAGTATCAGAATATGTCTGGTACCTCTATGGCTTCTCCGCAGGTAGCCGGAATGGCGGCGCTGGTCGCTGAGTACATTAAGCAGAATGATCTGGCCGAAAAGACGGGACTGGCTGTGCGTACGCTGGCCCAAAGCCTGCTGATGTCAACTGCTCAGCCGATCGTTGAGAAGCAGGGTGTTGATGAGCAGGGGAAGACACTGGAGGGTTACTACTCTGTTCTGCAGCAGGGTGCAGGCCTTGCAAATATCGGCGCGGCTGTAAATAGCGGAAGCTATTTGATGATGGATCAGGATGCAACAGATTCGTATGCAGACGGAAAGATCAAAGCCGAGCTGGGAGACGATCCCCAGCGCACCGGTGAGTATTCCTTTGGCTTTACGCTGTACAATCTGGAGAATACGGACAGCACGTTTACCTTAAGCGCTGATTTCTTTACGCAGGCGGCACTTCAGGGCGAGCTCAATAACGGGAACGGGCAAGTCATGAATTTCTCGGACAAAAAGACTGCCGCATTAGCCGCAGACGTTGTCTGGGACGTGGATGGGAAAACGCTGAAGCCGGAAATGCCTGCGGAGCTGGACGGCTGCGATTTTGACGGAAGCGGCAAGGTAACTGCGGATGACGGTCAGGCGCTGCTGGACTATGTGACCGGCGTGCGGACCGAGATCAGCGGCAAGAGCCGTGCGGATCTGGATAAGGACGGAGACATCGATACCTATGATGCTTACCTGTTCTTCTCCCGCTTGAGCAACGCTGCCGTGACGGTTCCTGCAAACGGAAAAATTCACGTCACGATTCGTGCAAAGGTTCTTGGTCTGGACAGCTACGACGAAAAGAACGGCGGTGCAGGCGCTTATGTCGAGGGTTATGTATTTGCCAACGAGGTAAGCAGTAAAGAGGGTGTCGAAGGGACCAGCCATTCTATCCCGGTGCTGGGCTACTACGGAAATTGGACCGATGCCTCCATGTTTGATGTCGGCAGCTTTATTCAGTATCACTACGGCATGGAGACCCGTCCTCCCTACATGCTTGCTGCAATTCAGCAGGCAGCGCAGCTCCAGTCGCTGACCATAAAATACAAAGGCGTGGATGACTCCTATTCCCTTGGCGGAAATCTGTATGTAGACGACGGATTCTACGATGCAGATCGTTACTCCATCAACCCGGATACCGCAAAGATCTCTGATATTTATTTCAGCCTGATCCGAAATGCGGCCAATGGCCGGATCACTGTGACCGGCGAGGACGGTACGGTATATCTCAACAAGGAGACTCAGGCTCCGATCATTGGCGCCTACTATTTCTCGAACCAGAAGACGTGGATGCAGGTGCAGAGCGGCTTGTCCGTGGATTGTGCGCCGGATGCCGCGGAAGGCGAAAAGCTGACTGTGAAGCTTACCATGGCGCCGGAGTATTATGTGGATTACAGCGGCTCGACGCTTTCGACGGATTGGGATGCGCTTGGTGAGGGAGCAAGTCAGACCTATACGATGTTTGTTGACAAGACTGCTCCTACGCTGACCGACATTACGCTTTCCGAGGACCTGATCAACGACGGACGGGTCATGACCGTTACGGCCTCCGACAACAGATATGTTGCAGCAGCGGTGCTGTACGATTACTCGACCGGGAAAATCCTTGCGAGGACGGGCGGTTCTCCGAAGGGAGCAAGCCGCGGCGAGGCTGTTACCATGTCGTTGGATGCAAACGGAACAGCAAATGCAGCACATCTGCTGCTGCAGGTATATGACTACGCAAACAACTGCAGTACCTACAAGATCAATCTGAACAAGTCTGAGCTGAATGATCCTGTTGAGGTTTCCTTGAATCGCAGCACGCTGAAGCTTTTCAAGGGCGGCACGGCGACGCTGGAGGCGGAAGTTACGCCTTTCGGCATCCATCCCGATACGGTGACCTGGACCAGCGACAATACGAATGTGGCTACCGTGGACGAAGACGGTACGGTTACCGGCATTGGAGATGGCACTGCCACGATCACGGCAACCTCTGTAAAGGATCCTACCAAGAGTGCAGCCTGCACGGTTACCGTTGAGGTTTTGAAGGTTACGCTGACCGGCGCGCTGATGGATGGCTCCTCCACCTCCCAGTTCTATACGTGGGATATGGAAAATGATACTACATGGACGCCGGGGGCTGTGATGGAGGTCGATGGCATTACCTCTACCGCATATGACACGGATCGCAACAATGTCATTGTGGTTGACGGAAATGAACGGAAGCTCCATCAGGTCGACATGGAGAGCGGCAAGGTTCTGGCGGACTATGATGCCGTTGCGGGCGGTAACTTTAATGTGCCGCTGTTTGATCTGGAATACAGCGAGCTGTTTACCAAGGGCGACATTCCGGCCTGCTATAGTATCTATAACTTTATGCTCAACAAGCCTGCGGAACTGGGCAGCATTCGCACGGACGGCTTCATGCTGTTCATGGATTTCCTGCTTTACGGAAACGGAGCCGATAAGTTTACGGCGATGACCTCGCTCGGCAAGACAAAGCTTGATCTGGATCAGGACGGCACTGCGGAAACGGATGCGGAGGTGCTGCTGCTGCTGGATAACCGCGGCAACGTGTGGACCTTCCAGATTTATGACGGGATCGACTACAGCAGTACGACAGGCAAATACGAGATTGCAAGGTCTAACCTGACCAGTGCATTTAAAATGTACTTCATGGGCGACGATAACGGCACGCCGCTGTGCTCTATGGTTCCCACAACGGTCAATGGACAGCTGGCATTGTATTTGTCCTACTTTACCGGCAAGGCCAATGAGCTCTACCGTCTGACATACGATTCCGCCAAGAACTTCTGGACCGGCGAAAAGCTGGCCAGCTTCGGCGAGAATGTATATCCGGCAACGATCCTGAAGATCGACAATCATGAGGCCAACCAGACGGAGCTGGAGCAGATCGTAAGCAATCTGCCGCTTGGCTCCCACACGGTACAGTCTCAGGATTTGACAGACATGCTCAATTCTGCTGCGGTTGAAGAAGCGGCCGCGTCTTATGGTGCGCTCAATACAGCAGCAGAAAAAACCGCATCGGCGAAACCGGCGGCTGACATCGCGAGCGAACAGCCTGCATCCTCGGAGATCATCACCTCGGAGGATCAGAACACGGTCACCCTGAAGCTGGTGCCGGGAGGAACGGCCCCCACCACGAACGGGCTTATGAGCGTCAGCTACGATGCTGCCGGCTGGGAGCTGAAGAATGTCATTGGAAACACGCAGTATTTCTCCTACAAGGCTGAAGCCGGAAAGGTAACGCTTGGTTATGTTTCCGTGGACAGCATGCCTGCCGGAGAACAAGTCGCAGAGCTGACGTTCACCAGGACGAATGCCGGCAAGGACGCCGATCCTCGGTTCACGGTCCAAAAGACAGAGCGCAATGAACAGCGGATCGATGAGGTGGAGCATCTGACGGCAAGCAGCAACCGGGATGATCCGTGCCCGTCGAAGGAATTCCGGGATCTCAGCACAACGGCTTGGTACCATGAGTCCGTGGACTATGTGTTGTCTAAGGGCATTATGCAGGGCTACGGCGACGGCACCTTCCGCCCCGATGAGACCGCGACCCGTGCCCAGGTGGTGACGCTGCTCTATCGCATTGCGGGAGAACCTGCTGTGGATGATTCCAAGGCCCTGCCCTTCACTGACGTGAATCTGGAGAGCTGGTACGGCAGCGCCCTGCGCTGGGCTTACCAGAACGGCATCACCACCGGTGTCAGCGCGGATACCTTTGCGCCTGACGACTGCGTGACGCGCGAGCAGATGGTTTCCTTCCTCGCTCGGTATGCCAAGGTGACCGGCGCCTATGAAAAGGTGTCCGAAGACCTGAGCAGCTTCTCTGACAGAGATCGTGTCTCCTCCTATGCTGTGGAATCCATGCAGTGGGCTGTTGCCAACGGCTTTATTCTCGGCACAGAAACGGGCAAGCTGGAGCCCATGGCTACGGCCACCCGTGCTCAGCTTGCGGCAGTGGTCGCCAGATACTGCCAGAGCATTCGCTGATTTCTATCCGAAACGGCGTGCTTACCGGGGGCGTATTGCCCCGCGGTGAGCACGGAGCAAGCCCCAGGGCTTGACAAAAAACCAAAGTGCAAAAGCAGCCCCACAGAAGTGTTTCTGTGGGGCTGTTTAGACTCTCAAGGCCCTGCTTAGCCGAAAGTCAGTGTCCGTTTATGATACCACTTTCCGCGGCCTCGCAGCGGCACTTCGGGGGGCAGCCGCCATGATCCTGCTCTGGTGGTTTACATAAAGTTCACAATTGTAACGCTTTTGTTGGCAAAACGTTGTTGCATTTTGGCGGCTTCCCGGTATAATAGGATAGGAACAAACGGCGGCGGATGCCGTCTGGAGAATAGGCGGCATTCTGCCGTAGAACCACCGGAGAAGGAGATTTAAATGGGTAAATTTGAAAAAGGCAAACGCCCGACGCAGGCTCAGTCCTATGCCGAGCCGCAGCGTGCGCCGAAAAAGAAAAAGCAGAAAAAGCAGTCCCGCCTCGGCCTGATCGTCGCGCTGCTGGCTGCAGCCGTCGTGCTCGTCGGCTGCGGCGTGGGCTATATGTTCCTGCGCGACGACGGCAGGATCGTCAACAACCTCTATGTCGCGGGTGTCGATCTCAGCGGCATGACGAAGGAGGAGGCGCGCGCCGCGCTCGAAAAGGGCGTGAGCGTCTATGGGAAGGAAAATATGAACGTCGCGCTTTACACGCGCCCCTATGACACGTTCACCTCGACATATGACCCGGCGCAGATCCCGCTCGTCGACATTTTCGGCAAGCCTCTCGATGCCTCCGCGCAGACCGAGGCGACGGAGCCGACCGAGACCGAGCCTTCGGAGACGGAGCCGGTGACGGAAGCGCCGACCGAGGCCCCGACGGAGGAGCCGACCGAGGACCCGAACACCCCGCTCGACGAGGACGGCAAGCCGATGACGCTGCTGACAAAGCTGTGCCTGACGCCGTCGGACACGGCGGTCCGCCTCGACCTCGACAAGGCCGTGGAGGCTGCCTATGCCTACGGCCGCGGCGGCGGCCTGTTCTCCCGCGTGAAGAAGAACGCGCTGACGGAGCGCACCGATCTGAACGTCGCCGATTTCCTCACGCTCGATGAAAGCTACGTCCGCACGATGCTGGACGAATATGCCAAGGACGCCGTGAGCGAAAAGACGGAGCCCTCCGTCACCGAGGGCACGACGACCGTGACGGACGACGAGGGCGAGGAGCGCGAGCTCAAGACCCTGACGGTCAAGCTCGGCAGCGCGGGCCGCGAGATCAACACGGACGAGCTGTACAAGGCCGTGCTCACCGCCTATGCCGACGCGAATTTCGAGATGCAGTATGTGGTGGAGGAGGACCTGCCGGAGGCTTTTGACCTCGACGCCCTGTACCACAAGTATTATGTTGCGCCGGTGAACGCCGTGTGCAACGAGGACACCTATGAAGTGACCGACGGCTCGGACGGCTACGGCTTCGACATCAAAAAGGCCATGGACGAGCTGGAGAAGGCAGGCCCCGGCGGCGAGGTCACGCTGACGCTCGACGTCATCGAGCCGCAGTACACGAAGGAATCCCTGCAGGAGAAGCTGTTCCACGATGAGCTTGCCAGCTATGACAGCCCGTACAACGCCGGTCTCATCGGCCGAAGCGAGAACCTGCGTCTGGCCTGCCTGGCCATCAACGGCTATGTGCTCAAGCCCGGCGAGACGTTCTCGTTCAACGGTGTCGTCGGCGAGCGCACGGCGGCCAAGGGCTACAAGGAGGGCGGCGTGTATGTCGGCGGCGAGACCGTCCAGCAGCTCGGCGGCGGCGTCTGCCAGGTCGCGTCCGTGCTGTACTACTGCACGCTGAAATCTGACCTCGAGGTCATCGCGCGGCAGGAGCACCAGTATGTGCCGGACTATATTCCCTGGGGCATGGACGCCACGATCTACTGGGGCAGCCTCGACTATAAATTCCGCAACAACACGACCTATCCCATCCGCATTCTGGCGGAGGCCTCCGGCGGCTATGTCCGCGTGCGCTTCATGGGCACGGAGACGAAGGATTACACCGTGGAGCTGGACTACAAGGCCACGATGACCCACAAGAGCAAGACCGAGGAGGTCGAGATCTCCAAGGGCATGAAGAACTACGACAAGTACAAGGACTATAAGGACGGCGAGCGCATCCAGGTCGGCTACGACGGCTATGAGGTCGATACCTACCGCATGAAGTACGACAAGAACGGCAAGCTGCTGTCCACGGAGAAGGTCAACCACTCGAGCTACGACTGGCGCAACCGTCTGGTCGCCAAGCTCGTCGAGGAGACGGAGCCCCCCACGGAGGCGCCGACGGAGCCGACGGAAAGCCCGACGGAAAGCCCGACGGAAAAGCCCACGGAGCCGGAGCCGACGGAACCGCCCACGGACGCCCCGACCGAGTCCACCGGCGGCGATGAAGAAGCGCCGTGATCTTAAAAACCGGACCGGCTCACCCAAATGAGCCGGTCCGATTTTTGTATCTGACAGGATAGAAAGGCACGGGGCAAGCGGAAAGCGGAGAACCTGCCAAGGCTGCCGGCCGTGCGTTGTAGGGGACGGCGTCCTCGACGTCTCGTGGCGCAACGGCAAATTTCCGTGCACTCTCGTCGACCGCACACGCCATTGTAGGGGAGCGGACAGCCGTGCCCGGCGCCGCACTTGCGTCTAGTACAGGCTGCCGTTAAAATGGCAAACGCCTCCGAATTGTCATTGCGAGGAGGCCAAAGGCCGACGTGGCGCCCTGAGCGCTCCCCATTCCTAACTCCTAATTTCTAATTTCTAACTTCAAATTATCATCGAAAGGATCCGACTCATGCAAGCATTCTGCGATCTTTGGACGGCGCGCGGGCGCGCCGTGACGGACACACCGTGGCAGGAATATCCCCGCCCCGCGCTGCGGCGCGACTCCTATCTCAATCTGAACGGCCTGTGGGATTTCGCCGCGGCCGCCGAACCGCCCACCTCCTTCGACCGGACCATTCGCGTCCCCTTCCCGCCGGAGTCTCTGCTGTCCGGCATCCACGAGGTCTTCCCCGAGGAGACGCCTCTGTGGTACCGCCGCAGCTTCCGCCTGCCGGAGGGCTTCGTGCGCGGCCGCGTGCTGCTGCACTTCGGCGCGGTCGACCAGATCGCAGAGGTCTGGGTCAACGGCACGGCGATTGGCCGCCACACGGGCGGCTATTTTCCCTTCACCCTCGACATCACGGACTGCCTGCAGGACGAAAACACCCTGCTCGTGCGCGTGGAGGACCATCTTTCCAATAACGTTCTGCCCTACGGCAAGCAGAAGCACGAGCGCGGCGGCATCTGGTATACGCCGGTGTCCGGCATCTGGCAGACCGTCTGGCTCGAGAGCGTGCCGGAGGCCCATATCCGCGCCGTCCGCATCGACGCCGCACCGGAGCGCGTCCGCTTTGCGGTCGAGGGCGCTTCGGACGGCCTGCTGCGCATCCGCACGCCGGAAAACGAGCGCATCGAGCTGCCGTTTGCGGACGGCCGCGCCGAGCTCTGCCTTGCGGAGCCGCGCCTGTGGTCACCGGAGGATCCGTGGCTCTATGACGTGACGGTCGAGACGGCGGACGACCGCGTCGAGACGTATTTTGCCATCCGCACACTCGATATCCGCACCGTGAACGGCCTGCCGCGCCTGTGTCTGAACGGCAAGCCGTATTTCTTCCACGGCGTGCTCGATCAGGGCTACTGGAGCGACGGCCTGCTCACCCCGGCCTCGCCCGCGTGCTTCGCCGACGATATCCGCGCCATGAAGGCTCTTGGCTTCAACACGCTGCGCAAGCACCTGAAGGTCGAGCCGGAGCTGTTCTACTATGCGTGCGACCGCCTCGGCATGGTCGTATTTCAGGACATGGTCAACAACGGCGACTATGACATCCACCGCGATCTGGAGCTGCCGAATTCCGGCCTGCTGCGGCTGGACGACCGCGCGCTGCACCCGGAGCCGGACATCCGCGCGGAATTCCTGCGCGCCATGGAGCTGACGGTCCGCACGCGCGGACAGCACCCGTGCATCTGCTGCTGGACGGTCTTCAACGAGGGCTGGGGCCAGTTCGACAGTCAGGCACAGTATGAGCGCCTGCGCGCCCTCGACCCCACGCGCCCCATCGACACGACGTCCGGCTGGTTCTTCTGCGGCCAGAGCGACGTGGAGAGCGTGCACATCTACGCCATGCCCGTGCGTGTACAGCCGGGGGACAAGCCCATCGTGCTGTCGGAATTCGGCGGCTATGCCTATAAGGTCCCGGGCCACAGCTTCAATCCCTACGCGACCTACAGCTACAGCCTCTACCCCACGCAGGAGGCGTTCCGGCGTGCGCTGGAGGACCTGTACCGCAAGGAGGTCCTGCCCGCGCGGGACAACGGCCTGTGCGCCGCCATTTATACCCAGCTCTCGGACGTGGAGGACGAAGTCAACGGCCTTGTGACCTATGACCGCGCGCTGTGCAAGGCCGACGAGGCCCGCATGCGCGAGATCGCGGAGCTGCTGCAATTTTAACGGTTGGGGCGGCGCGGGGAAGTTGTGGGGAAGCAGGCAGCCGCGCCGGGCGCAACGGCGGCGATTCGTAAAGGCTGTCGGTAAAACGTACCAGCCAATTGCGTCTGCAGCGGCGCTCAGGGAACGCCCGGTAGAAGCCTATTCAATCGCGCAAGGGCGCTGGTGCACCGCCGCACCGCCTGACGTGTCATTGCGAGGAGCGAAGCGACGTGGCAATCTCGGGAAGGCAGTTACGATTTCGCCGATGGCTTTCCCACGATGCGGCCGGGTACTGCAAGATTGCACCCCAAGGGCACTTCCTCGCGCTTCGCGCTCAGGGCGCCACGTCGGCCTTCGGCCTCCTCGCAATGACAATTCGGGGGCGTTTGCCATTTTGACGGTGGCTTGTACAGACTGCAAGTGCATCGCCGGGCTCGGCTGTCCGCTCCCCTGCAATGCGCAGTTGGTGGCCTTATGCCATAAAATCAATGCCGCAAAAATTGTCAGCCTGCATGACGGTCACGGACCGCCATGCAGGCTGACTCAGGCTGTCGAAAAACCTGCCCAGCCGGAGGTTTCGGAGGGAAGAAAAGTGTGAAAGGAAACCGTCAGGGTTTCCTTTCGCGTTCAATAACCCGCCGCAGCGGCAGAATTGCAAAATAATACTACAAAATTTCAT
>NZ_DBFZUT010000009.1:0-29157 GCF_048519415.1 Faecousia sp.
GATTAAAACATTTCATCAGGAATCCCGTGTGCTACGCACACTCGCATCGTGCTGACGCACGCTGCGCCGTCTCATGCAGAATCTGACGCGCCCTCGGCGCTATAAAAAGCTTTTAAAGCTTTTTATCAGATTCTAGTATAAGATCGTCAAAACAGCATTTATCGTCGCTCCTGATCCGTGCGGTCAGGAGCGATTTTTTTCGCAAAGCGCAAAATTCGGCGCAGGTCCGCAGCAGTACTTCCGTCATAAAGTATGACAATGATACGGTTTTACTGAATTTCAGCATAACGCTTGATTTCCGTTCTTTTCACTGATATACTGGGTGCAGAGATATCCCCATATAACGACAAGGAGGTCCCGACATGAAACGCACGTTCCGCATTTTTCTGTTTGCCGCCATCCTTGCGGCATTTCTGATGGGCTGTTCGCCCCTACTGCCGGTCTCCCCGAGCGGTGAGACGGCCGTTCCCTCCGAGCCGTCCGCCCCGCCTGCAACGACCGCGCCGACGGAAGCGCCGACGTTTGACGACAGCGTGCTCGGCGAGGCCTACACAAACGAAGGCACATTCACCGATGCCTGGGGCTCCGACTGGAGCTATTCTCTGCATGTGCCCCGCCTGCTGCTGGACTCGCCCGCGGCAGAGGAGCTGAATTCGAAGATCCATCGGGACCTGTCCGGCATCATCAGCAGCATGGAGACGGCTATCGAGCAGAGCACACCCGCCGAGCTGTGCAGCGTTCGCTGGGAGCGGGTCTGGACGGACAGCATCGTTTCGCTGGCCGTCATCGTCGAATACGCCGAGGGGACCTCGCACTACTACATCTACCACTTCGACTGTGCCAACAGCATCGAGCTTGATTCCGCGCATATGCTGCGGCGCCTCGGCATCTCCATGGACGACTATACCACAGCCGTCCGCCGCGCGGCCGCGCAGGCATTCGACCACCAGTATGCCGGGTTCGATCCTGCGATCGGCGGCGGCCCGGCCTATCTGCTGCAGCTGCGCGCCATGACGGTCGCGGCCGCCGGGAACAGCGATCCCGTCCCCTTTCTGCCGAATGAGGACGGCTCGCTGCGCATCTTTCCTTCCATCGGCTCCATCGCCGGGGCAGGATGGTATATGACGCCCCTGACGGTCTCGTTCGGCTCCGCAGAGGCCGGGACCGGAGCGCCCATCCAGTCCAATTCCAGAGATGTCTGGGCTGCCATTACGCTCGACGGGACCGGTCTGCAGGTCTCCTTCGAAAGCTCCGGGAAAAACTATCCCGTTTCCGGCTGCTATGCCGACTACACCGCCCTGCTGGCTGCCAACATCGGGCCGGACGCCTATGTGTTTGCCCTCACGGCAGGCGGCTTCGTCGAGGCTGTGAATATGACGGCCTGTTCCCGCTTTGAGACATTCTGCAGTATGGGTCCGCTCTACGGTCTTTCCGGCATCACATCGCTGGAGGCGGGAAACGGCACGGCCTATGCCGTGGACGCCGAGGGCGGGAAGCACGACCTTCTGCCGCTGGTGCAGAGCGTGGAGAGCGGTTTTTCCGCCATCCTCTCCGGCACTTGGGAGGCGAACCGGGAGGGTGACGCATTTCGCCTCCGCTTCGGCGAGGACGGGGCCTGCACGCTGGAGGAAGCGCGGCAGGGCAGCCACGTTACCTCGACCGGCGCGCTTACCGTGCTCGGCATGGGAGACGGTGGCCTCCTCTGCGCCTGCTCTCTGACGCAGCCGGATGGCAATGAGCTCACGGCCATCTGGTCGATCGAGCCATCCTTCGGCTCTTTACAGCTCTGTGCCTTCTCCGGCGAGGATGTGCTGGACATCGGCGCGGATGTGCTCCGGTTTGAACCGGCGCAGGAATGAACCCAAAAATACGCGCCGCGGGGCTTTCGCTCCGCGGCGCTGCATTGGTTGCCCAAGTCAAAACCTCCGGCCAAGCCGGAGGTTTTGACTGTCTTATTCCTGCTTCATTGCCTCCCGCTCTGCACCGTAGCGGCACACGAGCGACAGCACGAGAAACATCACGCCCAACGCAAGCATGCCCCCGTCCGCTACGATCATCCCGGCCAGCCGCTCCGGCATAAACTCCGCGGAGAACGCCGCGGACAACGCGACCCGCAGCACCATCGTGGCAGGCGAAATGCACAGGATCAGGATGCCGAGCCGTTTCTGCTCCGCCGCCCCGCGCAGGGTAAACGGCGTCTGCGCCTCCAGCGCATGCGCAAAATGCTGCCGGGCGAAGTACGCCAGCACCGCAGAGCCAGCGCAGCCGATCAGATCACCGGCGCATATCAACAGCGCACCTGTCTGGCTGGCATATCCGGTAAACAGGTCCGGGCGGGTATTCCACCAGAGCAGCGCCGCCAGAATGAGGAAGGCACTGCATCCGCAGGCGATGAGGTCAAAAATCCATGCGATCCTGCTGAGAATTCGTCCGGCATTTGTCACTTTTGCGATCGTCCGTTCCGTCTTGTCCATGACACACTCCCCAATCTTTATTATTTGTGGTTTACGCTTTGGATCTCCTGCAGCGCAAAGCGCTCATTCTGCTGCGCGTCGGGGTACTTTTCCCGGTCTACCGGGCTGAGAAACATGGCAAGCGGCCGGATCCACAGGCCGCCGTCGCCGTAGAGCTTGCGATAGATGACATAGGGCTCGCCGGTCTCCGAATGCTGCGCGACGCCCTCCACAAGGTAGTAGTCTCCCTTAAAATGGCGGTATACCCGCCCGATCTGAATGTCCTGCATGGTCTTCCCTCCCGTTTTACAGTTCCACAAACAAAATGCCGCTCTCCCCTGCCGGGGCTTCGCAGACGATCCTGCCGCCTGAGAAACAGGCCGCGCCGCCCGCTGCCGCGTCCGGTGCAGCCGGATCGACGCAGAACGGATTCACATACAGCACCGGGCAGCCGCAGCGCGAGGCCTGCGCGGCATATTCGAGCTTGACCTGTTCGTTCCACTCCGCCGCCGGGTAATCGCACCAGACCGGCCAGAGCACGGCATCCGCGCCAAGCGCTGCCAACTCCTCCGGCCTGCCAGGCGTCCAGAGGTCGCCGCACAGCGCCGTGGCGAAGCGTATGCCGCCGTAGGAAAACAGGTGGAAGCCATCGCCCTCGCGGTAATGCCCGTCCGTACGGCGCACGTCCTTCCAGCCGACGCTCACGCGGCGGAACACGTCGATGAGCCGCCCGTCCGCGCCGAGGAAGACCTGACTGCTGTAAAGCCCATCTGCCGCGCGCTCGATCATGCCGAACGACACCGCCGCGCCGTTTTCCCGCGCCGCGGCCTGCAGATGCCGCACCGGCTCGTCCGTCCATGCGGCCGCCACGGTGCAGTCGCGCGCATAGTCCCAGCGCAGGCAGTCAAAGCCCTGCAGGACCGATTCGCCGAATACGACCGTATCTGCTCTCCCGCTGCAGGCGCGGAGCACATCCTCCATGCACCGCACGTTCCATGCCACGTCGCCGTTTCTTACCGGCTGCGAGGCCAGCGCCAGTCTCATGCTCCCACCTCCTGCCCCCAGCATACCAGAATTCAGGCGCTTGTGCAAGCCCCCAAAAACAAAAAGGAGCAAGCCGGCTGACTTGCTCCGAACTGGAGCAGGGTACGGGAGTCGAACCCGCCTCAGCGGCTTGGGAAGCCGCTGTACTACCGATGTACGAACCCTGCATGGTAATAGATATTATAGCAGATGCAGCCCGGAATTGCAATCCTCATTTTGAAATGTTTTCCCGGGAAGATGAAAAAGGATTTGCAATACTGGGCAAAATCTGTTATAATATTCCGGTACATGAGAGAAACGAGGTTGAGAATGTGGCGCAGAAAATTTCCAATTCCGTGTTAAAACGCCTGCCGGTCTATCTGTCCTACCTGAAATCGCTGCCGGAAGACGCGCCGGAAAACATCTCCGCCACAACGCTGGCAGCCGCACTGAACATGGGCGAGGTGCAGGTCCGCAAGGACCTCGCGCTGGTCTCGGACGGCGGCCGCCCCAAGATCGGCTATCAGCGCCTTGGTCTGGTCGAGGATATCGAGCAGTTCCTCGGGTATGATAATACGAACGACGCCGTGCTCATCGGCGCGGGTAAGCTCGGCCGCGCGCTTCTGGGCTACAGCGGCTTTTCGGAATACGGCCTGAATATCGTCGCAGCCTTTGACTCCGACGCCTCCGTCGCCGGGACGGACGCCAGCGGCAAGCCCGTCCTTCCGCTCTCCGCGCTGGAGGATCTGTGCAGCCGCCGGAAGATCCTCATCGGCATCCTGACAGTCCCGGCCGCCGCCGCGCAGGGTGTGTGCGACCTGCTGATCCGCAACGGCATCAAGGCCATCTGGAACTTCGCGCCGACGCACCTCGATGTCCCGCCGCAGATCCTCGTCCAGAACGAAAACATGGCGACCTCGCTCGCCGTTCTCTCCAAGCATCTTTCCGCGCAGATGAAGGGATACTGATCCCTGCGCGGTCAGACTATATCGGCCGGTGTGTTGGAATTGGCAGACGAGGCGGACTCAAAATCCGTTGGGCTAATAACCCGTGCGGGTTCGACCCCCGCCACCGGCACCACCCCTTAAAGGCTCGCAAACCCTTGATATGACTGGATTTGCGGGCTTTTTCTATTGCGTTGTCAGCCTTATGTATCGATTCCTCTCACAGCCGAAAACCGGCCATTTCGGGTCAGTTTTCGGCTGTTTTTTTGGAGGGACATTGGAGGGATGTTCGACCATTACAGCGAGGGGTACACACCCATGATCGCATTGGCGGATGCCACTTTCGAGCTGAAATTCAAGTGCGTATACGTATAGATGTTGGAAGTCGTCGCAATATTGTGCTGTTCGTTCTGCCGGGGCTGCTGTTCCTGTTTGACCGGCTGATCATCCGGCCGAAAAAGTCGAAAAAATCCAAGGAGGTCCTTTCTCAATGAAGCATCTTACAAGAATCACGGCAGCCGTCCTTTCCGTGCTGCTTCTGGGTTCTCTGGCCGCCCCCGCCTTTGCGGCGGCCGCTCCCTTCGAAAAGGAGGAGGTCATCTACATTATGACCGACGCATCCGGCAAAGTCACGGATCTGGAGGCCGTCAATATCTTTGCAGGCGGCGATATTACCGACTACGGCGACTATTCCGCCGTCAAAATTCTGAACACGACGGATGCGATCACGCAGGACGGCGACGAGATCGATTCCATGACCGCCTCCATCACCGGCGGCGATGCCGAGATCGTGTCGTTTGTTTCCGATAAGAATACCCATGTGGGCTCCGTGCAGTTTGTCATCAAGACCGCAGCGATCGAGAAGGCCGAAGCCGCCGAAAGCGCCGCCGCAGAGGAGGCGCCGCTCACCTTCTGGCAGAAGCTGCTGCACCTGTTCGGCCTGGATTGAGCCGGAGCTATCCGAACCGCAAAAAAGCGGCGAGCTCAGGAGAGACTTCATAAGGAAGAAGGCAGTGCAGAATTTGTGCTGCCTTCTTTTTTTACGATTTGAAAACGGGGATACTGGATTTCGGCGACAGGAGCCGATGTTCGCTGTGCCTATGGACAGGAATCAGACTGTCGAAAAACCTGCCCAGCCGGAAATTACGGAGGGAAGGATCGTGTGAAGGGAAACCGTCAGGGTGTCCTTTTGCGTTCCATAACCCGCCGCAGCGGCAAAACTGCAATGCGGCAGGCAAAACCCGCGCCACAAACTCCGGATTGACATCCGGCGCAGAATCGTTTATTCTGTTTGCAGAGATGCAGACTTCCGGCGTTTTTTCGACATTTTGAGAAAAAGATGTCCGTTTTGCGTTTCTGGTGAAATATAGGAGTAGAGGGGCCATTGACCGGCCCGAAAAGAGGTGGTATCTGTAAGCGTTGTAACGAGCCTGATCGATGAAACCGTGCAGCGGTACGGAGAATGTGAAAGCGTCCGGCTCATTCCGGCATGATTCAGCACGCTGCCTGCAGGTGCAAACTGAGGAGGGCAACATCCATGCGAAAAGTATTACAGAAGATCTTGATTGTTATTGCGGTGATTGCAGCCGGAGCCGCTTTGTTTTTCCTTTGGCAATACTATCCTTCACTCAAAGATTTCCGGCAGGCAACAAATTATCGGTTTGCTTCTCCTGCGGATCTCTATTATCAGCTCCATACAGAAAACTGGCCGCATTACACATTCCTCGACCAGAATGTGTCTGAGGTTACGTTGGACGGGCATCAGATACGAACGATGGAAATCAAAACAGAGGGGGGAAATCGGTATATTCAGGCTGTCGCTGTGAAAACCACTTTCGGGAAGTATTACAAATTCTTTGACGTGAGCTATGATATGCTGCATTTCGGCTACAGCGTTACAAATAGCGGTGAGAGTTCTGAATTTACCCGGCTGGCGCAGCTGAAGGGCTTGCAATTCGAAGACGGCATCGCCATTCAGCTGATATCGACCGAACGTTACGCAGACAGCGTTGGCAGCGTGGCACAAACAATAGAGTCGGATATGTATTTCTGGGGTTCTCCTGTTGATGGGCCGCTATATGTGCAGCTGTTTTGGGTATCCGGAAAGGAGTTGCCGGATGGGTACCATCTTACCTGTATCGATGATCCCTCATTTGATATCAGCTACGAAGAATTGCTGGAGGCTTTCCGCACGGCAGTGCAGCTGCGGGGGGCGAGTTGAAGGTCCACCTGCTAAAGGTGAAACTTTCATCTTTAGCAGGTTCCTTTTTCCCGCAGCAGCGTGTCTTACTGCAAGCTCAAGGAGCTGCCAAGGTGCGGCGCGCTGCCGCTAACGAAAGAGTGATTATATATGACAAAAGAAGAGCTGTTTTGCAAGCTGCACGCGCTCGGCATTGACCCCAAACTCGTGCATTTTTCCTCTGGCGTGGAAGAAGGCTACTATATACGAAAGTGCCCGCTTTGCTGGGAGGCGTTTTATCAGGAGCGCGGGAAGGAATACGATCCGGTCGGATTTCCCTGCGAAAGCGACGCTCTGGATCATGTTTATGACCAAATCACGCGGTATCTGACCTGACGGAGGGAACGACCATGTCAAATTTCCGCAAGCAATTCAAACAAGGTGACGACTATTGCGACATCCGGGCAGACTATCGCAGCCTGATCTCCATCGGGAAGAGCGTTGAGGAAACGGAGGACCTGCTGCTGCGGGCCTACTGCCCGAAAGAAGGAGACCTGCTGTTCACGCCCACGTTTTGGCTCTCCCTCGGCATCTGCGAATGGGAGACCGGCCGACTGACGCCCCGGACGAAGGAGGAGGCGCTCTACTGCCTTTCGCTATATCAGGAGACGGTCGAGCAGCGCTTGACCGCAGGGCCGAATGAGCGGCTGTCGGACATGCTGCAGTTTTTCCGGGAAACGCAGGAAATGCTGCTTTCGCCCCTGCCGGAGGCCAAAAAGATCAGTAAGCCGTATGCGCGCAAGTGTCCGTGGCGCGAAGGTAGCCTGCTGGCTTATCAGATATTAAGTCCGGAGATGAAAAATTCAGTGTACTACCAGAAGTATGTTCTCGTCCGTGTAGTCGATATCTGGCGGCGACCAGCCGTGCGGCTTGCCCCGACGGAACGATATAGTGAAACCATGTGTATTGGCTTGTACGGTTGGTGGGGTGATCAAATACCGGATGCCGCTATTGTAAAGGACCTGAAATTTGTTCCAATGGATAACGTTGGTTCGACCAAAATGTGGTGTGTATTTGATTGGGGCCTGTGCCGCGGAGAGAAACCGCATATCACCCTGTTGGAAGAAGACCCGTCGTGGAAAAGGGAGGATTATCCGTTCTTTAATACGGATTGTAAGCTTTGTATATACACACATTATGTTCCTTTTGACATTGATTTATGTTGCAATATACTTCCAAATTTGTAATTGCAAATTGCGATTTAAGCCGTAACGAGCAAGCGTAGGAAACCTGTGAAAGGAAAAGCTCCCCCTCTGACTCATCCCGAGCCCGCTGCAGGGGGGGACACGCCGCTGCAGTCAGATTTGAGGCAGCTGCAGGAGCATCACATCAAAATCAATGTCCTGCCCGCCGATGCGGAAGAAGGCCGGGAAGGTGCACAGCTTCCGGAAGCCGAATTTTTCATACAGCCGGATGGCGCGGACATTGTCACTGCGCACCTCGATATCGAGCTGGGCAAAGCCGTTTTCCCGCGCAAAGGCAAGGACGGCCTCCGTCAGGGCCGAAGCCGCACCGCAGCCCCACCACGCCCGCTTCAGACTGATGCCGAACACGCCGCGGTGGCGCATCCGGCCGGGCTTGCGGTTCAGGCTGGCCGTGCCGATGAGCTCGCCGTCCACCCTGGCAAGATACTGCACATGGTCCGGCGAATCGACCTGTGTGCGCAGATAGGCCTGCTCCTCCTCCGGCGCAAGCGGCACGCCATCTGCGCCGAAGCTGAGGTTGTCCGTCTCGCCGCCCACGATCTTCAGGTAGTCCAGCAGCGCCGCGGCATCCTCCGGCCGGGCTCGCGTGATCGTAAATGCGTTCTTCTTTTCCATGCTTCTTCTCCTTTCCGATCATACGGCGGGAGGTCTCCTGCCAGAATGCAGCTCGTCAAAAAGTCTTTACGGACTTTTTTTGACAGTCCAAGAATTCTCCGCGCGGTCTCAGAGCACGAGCCGCGCGATCTCCATGGTGGCGATCTTCAGGACCGCGCCGCCGGACATCACATAGAACCAGAGCTCCCGCATTTTCTGCGTTCTGGCGATCGGTGTGGCGATCGCGGCGACGACGATCAGCAGCGCACCGGCACAGCCGACGACGGTCGGAACGCTGACGAGCGGAAACACGCCCGGCGCGCAGCTGCCGTCGATGGTGTGCTGGATGGTCTTGTCCAGCCCGTCCCGCGCCGCCGCAAAGCAGCAGACGACCAGACCGAACACCAGCAGGAGCAGCGTTCTCCTGCCCCAGCAGGCGATATTGCCGCGGTTCCAGACGGAAAAGCCGATGTAGCCCAGCAGAGCAAGGATCATCAGTGTCGTTGCCGTCGTGACGGCGTTTCCAAAATACAGCTTCATGGTAGATTTCCCCTTTCTCTCATTCATTGCGCTCTTGACGTTTCGGTGGCGACGGCCGCCAGCAGGACGCCCATGGATACCCACGGCGCTGCCGCGCATAACGCGCAGTGCTGCGGTGTTCGTGGGATAAAGAATTGCGTTCATAAAGTCTTTCTCTCAAAAAGCAGACGCAGCGCATGATCGGACCTGCGATCAGCACTGCGTCTTTGCGTCTGGCTGTTTATGTAACCGTTCGGTTACTTTCTATTATAGGGACTGTCGGCCCCTTTGTCAAGGCCTTTTTCCGATTTTTCTATGTGCCGCATACAAAGTGCCCCGGGTCTCCCCGGGGCACTCGTTCGCTGCTTATGCGTAATTTGCTTCAGGCGTTCTGCAGCGCCGCAAAGCGGAACAGGATCGTCGCCAGCTCCGCGCGCGTTGCACCGGCCTTTGGCGCAAGCTCCGCTGCGCTGCGGCCATTGACAAGGCCCTCTGCAACGGCCCATGCCATGGCATCCTGCGCAAATGCGCTGACCGCGTCGGCATCGCCGTAGGCGCTCAGGTCGGCGCGCTTCTCGGTATTGCTGCCGAGATAGCCCGCAAAGCGATAGAGCATCATAGCCATCTGCTCGCGCGTGAGGGAAGCATCCGGATCAAACAGTCCGCCGCCGACACCGTTAACGATGCCGTTCTTCGAGGCCCAGATCACCGCCGCGCCATACCAGCTGTCGGCAGACACATCCGTGAAGCTGCTCTCGCGGCCCGCCATGTCCGGCGTACCCGCCATACGGTAAAGCACCATGACCAGCATTGCGCGGGTCGTCTCGCCGTTCGGCTCGAACAGGCCGCCGCCGACGCCGTTCATCACGCCGTTCTTCAGCGCCCAGTCAACGTACTCGTGATACCAACCATTCCGGTCGAGATCCGTGTAGGCTTCGCTCGGGCAGGTCTCTGCCGTAGTCTCACGCTGCTCAGTCTCGCCGCAGCGGCCGCACTTGCGCTCTTCCAGACCAGTGTGGAAGCAATCGGCTTCCTTCACCGTCGTCCAGTCGCCGTAGTCGTGGCCCAGAGCAGGGATTTCCTCGCCCTTGCTGTGCACCTCGCCGCAGCGCGTGCAGACCATGTCGCCCGTGTAGCCCGGCTCCGTGCAGGTGGCTTCCTTCGCGCCGGTCAGCTTGTCGTCATGGCCAAGCGGCTGACGGATCTCGCTGATGTAGGTGTAGTCGCAGTGCTTGCAGTGATTCTCCGTGTAGCCGTAGCCCTCGCAGGTCGGGTCGACTACCGTCGCCTCGCAGTCATGGCCCGTAGCATCCACGAAATCAGCCTTGTAGCTGTCGCCGCAAACAGAGCAGGTATAGGTCGTGTAGCCCATATGCGTGCAGTCCGGATTCGTCCTGACCGCCTCATAGCTGTGGGCGATCATCGGGATGGACTCGGTATAGCTCTTGCCGCAGTTCGTGCAGGTGAAGGTACGAACGCCCTCCTCCGTGCAGGTCGGCTGCTTCGTCACCTCGCTCGTGTAGCTGTGATCCGCTGCCTGCGTATAGCTGTCGACGTAGCTGTTGCCGCAGCGCGTGCAGGTATGCGTCGTATAGCCCATGGCGTCGCAGGTCGGAGCTGTCACAACGGCCTGATAATCATGGCCAAGTGCCTCGGTCATGGTATCGACATAGCTGCTGCCGCAGACGGAGCAGGTGTGCGTCGTGTAGCCGCCCTTTTCGCAGGTTGGGGCCGTCACAACGTCCTCATAGCTGTGGCCCGTGGCCGGGAGCATCGCGTCGATATAGCTGTCGCCGCAGACGGAGCAGGTATGCGTCGTGTAACCGGCGGACTCACAGGTCGGAGCCGTCACGACGTCCACATAGCTGTGGCCCTTTGCTGCCACATAGTTCGTGCGGTAGCTGAGGCCGCAGCGCGCGCAGGCAGACTCGGTGTAGCCGTCCTTCTCGCAGGTCGGCTCCACGACCGTCACGGTCAGATCGTGGCCGAGCGGCTCGCCGACCTTGACCGTCAGCGTATTGCTGACCGCATCGCAGTTGTCACACTTGACATAGTAGACCGCGGCTTCGGTGCAGGTAGCTTCCGACTTGATGACATCAGAGGCAGTGTTCGCGAAGGTATGCTCCGCGTCGGCCTGCCACAGGAGGATCGGATGCTTCGTCGCGGTGCAGCCGCTCGTGAAGGCAGCCTCTGCCAGATCGGCGTTCATCGTGGAAACGAACTCCGCGTTCGCAATTTCCTCTGCGGTCCTGACAGCGGCAGTCTGGGTCTCGGCATTTTTCACGGCGCCGATGCCGCCCTTCTCGCAGGTGCCCTCGAGGTAGTAGAGGTTTTTGATGACGGCATCTGCGCTGCTCACCGTGCCAATGACAGAGCCATAGGTAAAGGTTGTGTTGCAGGTGACCGTGCCGAGGTTGAAGCAGCTGCGGACCTCGGAGTTCGCGCAGTAGCCGACGATACCGGCGGGATAATTGCCGCCGGCCTTGATCGTACCGGTGTTGTAGCAGGCCGTGACCTTACAGCCGTTCGGCAGATTGGAAACAATGCCCGCTGCGCAGGTGCTGGGTGCGGTGATGCTGCCGGTGTTGACGCAGCCGATGATGGTACTGGGCTGGTTGCCGCTGGAAATGTTGCCAACGATACCTGCGCAGTAGCGCCAGCCGGTGACATTGCCACTGTTGGAACAGTTGGTAACATTCAGGCTGTAGTAAGCACCGCCGACAACGCCGCCGACGCTCTGCCAGTAGTTACCGGCCGTGCGCTTGATGGAAACATCGACATTCGAATGGAGATTCGTCAGGTCGGCATAGTCCGCACGGCCAACGATACCGCCGACGTAAGCATCGTTAACAGGCTTGCTGGAACCGGCGACAACGGTGCCGTTGACCGTCAGGTTCTCAATCTTCGCGCGGTTGGTGGCGTTGGCGCCGGAGACCCAGCCGAACAGGCCGCGATAGAGCGATATCGGGGTCTTGCTGCTGTAGTTGATGGAAAGATGATCAATGGTGTGATTCCGGCCGTTGAAGGTACCGGCAAACTTCTTAGAAGCGGTGCCGATGGGCGTCCACTCGTAACCGGCGAGGTCGATATCGGCCGTCAGGATGCCGGAGAGCTTGGCGCTGCCGCCGTTGACCTTCTGGGCGAACCATGCCAGCTCTGCGCCGGTGCCGATGAGGTAAACGCCGTTTTCGTCGGTGGCAGGTTCCGTGGTGGTCTTGCCGTCCCAAGCGTTCTCGGCCGCCTTGCGGACGGTGAACTTGATGGTCAGGACGCCGTTTTCGACCTTTGCTGCGTCAGCAGAGCCGAGCTTGAAGGAGCCGGTGGTGCGGACATAGCCGAGCTGCTCGACGGCGTAGGAATACGGGCCATAGCCGAGCTTAAAGGTGCCGTCGGCCTCGGCGGTCACTGCCTTGTTGTCACGGTCGGTGAACGTGGGGGTGAGGCCGTCGATCGCGTTGCCGTTTTCGTCCACGGGGACGAGCTTGACGTTGTAGGTGACCTTCGTGTTGACCTCGACGGAAACATCTGCCAGACGGCTGGCAACAAAGCTGGTGGTGACCGCGGAGAAGTTCGTGCCGACGCCGGTGTCGGTCATATTGTACAGCGTATCAAACGGGCTGGCGGCGGAGTACATGCCGCCGGAGATATAACCGTCGGTGACCATAACGGTCGTTTTGTCTGAGCCTTCGGGGAAGGTGATGTCTGTGGGCATCTCCACGGTGACGGAGGCTCTGTCCATCTGCCAGTACTGAGTCAGCTGGCCCTTGGACTCCTCTTCCTCCGCGCTGTAGTTCAGATATAGCAACGTGGGGTTGAAGATACCGGAAACCTTATCCATGCCGCGATACAGGCCGTCGAAGGAGAGCGTGACCTTATCGCCGGGCATGATGGGCTCGCCGTCATTCGAGGCATTCTTCACGGTGACGCTCATCTGCGCCACGCGCGCCAGACGGTAGGACGTGCCGGTGGAATCGGTCAGCTTCAGGATGACGGTGCCGCCGAGCGTCTTTGCCGTGCGGAAGGGCAGGAGGGAGGCGTGGAACATGCCGTTCTCGTCCGCCGTAAGCTCCGTCCAGCCGGACAGGGTGCTGTTCAGGGCAGCGTCGGTGGTGACGACGGCGTAGCTGGCCGTCGCGCCCTTGGTGGTAGTAAAGTCCAGCGTGGGGGCTTCGTCGGTGTCAAGGTAGTACCACGTGTCGTAGTTGTAGTCCCACTCCGCACCGCGGGGGCTGGTCGTGCCGCCGTTAAAGCGGATGACGGCGTCAGCCTTGCCGGCTGCCTTGTTCGTGATAACGAACACACCGGTGCGCTCGGGGGCGGTTGCCGGGAAGAGACCGCCGTGGGTTCCGGCAACGTCCTTGTCGTTGTACAGGTCGATGGCGTCGTAGGTGACGGCCACGATGTCCGTGCCGGTGGGCGTCACGTCGAGCCAGTTGCCTACGGCGTTGCCGCCGCTGACCTGCGTAACGTCCGCCGGATTGCCCTGCAGCACCTGAATGTTGAAGCTCGGCTCGACCATGATGTTGCCTGCATCGTTATTGATTAGCTCCCACATACGGTACGCGCGGATGCGGTAGGTGTCGCTCACGCTCATAAAGCCGCTGTGGCTCAGGAAGACCTGCAGGTCGGCTTCGTCGCGGGAGGATACCGTCGTGCCGAGGTCCTTGAAGCTGTGAGACTTCCTGTCGGTCGGCGCGCCGGAGTCAAAGGTGATCGTCTTTTCCGTCTTTTGGTTGAGGCTGGACAGCCAGCCGGCCTTGGTCACATAGGTACCGGTCTCATCGACCAGACGCCATGTGTAGTTGTTGTTGCGCTCAGAAACGCGGTAGGAATAGGTGGTCATGCCGGTCGCGTCGTCCTTCGCAGTCTTGTACGGCTCGACCGCTCTGGTGTTGAAGTTGTTGTACTGGAAGAACAGGGTGAACTCCGCCGTCGTGGGCGCAGTGATATCCAGCTCCACGGCGTTGGCGATCGTGATGTTCTTCGTTACGACGTTGTAGGAAGGCGCCGTGGTCTGGTTGATCTGCTGATTGAACATATACTTTTCCGTGTTCGTCGGATAAGCATAGATGTTGTACAGCGAAGCGTTCTGCGCCTCCCACGACAGGAAGGGGAAGGCAGTGTAGTCGCTGCCGTAGCGGGTGTAGGTATAGTGTGTACCGGAGTGGATCATGCTGCCGGTAACGGGCATGATCATCTCGACATGGTAGTCGTCCGTGCCGAAGTACTCGTTCTTCTCGTTCCTGGTCGTAGCATAGACGCTGACAACGCCGAGATGGATGTCGTTGCCGCCGCCGCCGTAGATGTCCTTCTCCATCGGCAGAGGCAGGCTCTGACCGCCAAGATAGATGTCATAGGCCTCGGTCGCAGTGTTCCAGCCGTAGCCGCGCGTGGAGTAGCAGCCGGTGCTCAGGGTGGCGTAGAACATGTTGTAATTGTTCACGACCGTGTTGCTGGCCGTCGCCGTTTCGTCGGCTGCGTCAAAGGCGCTGTTGGTGAACCGGACCTCCTCGTAGTCGTGCAGCTCGTACTTTGTGCCGTCGATCTCGACATAGTCCTTCTCTTCGCCGTCGATGATGGTGTAATCGGCGGGGTTGTAGACGTACACGGTCTTGCCCTCGGCATCGGTAAACCAGCCGACATAGTCAAACTGATTTTCGTCGATGCCCGCGGTCTTGTACATCTTGAGGATCGGGTACTTATTGCCGTTTGTGCTGTAGTTCTGGTCACGGCCGACGTAGAAGTTGATATTCGCTTCGACGACATCGACGAAGGTCAGCGTCAGCGTCCAGGTATCGGCGGAGTAGCCGGCGTCGTTCTTTGCGCGGAACTTATAGATATATGTGCCTGCCTTGCTCTGGACCAGGCTCTTGTTCACGCCGCCGAACATTGCTTCCTCAAAGTGCTGCTCCCCGCTCCACGTCGCACCGCCATCGGAGGACATGGTGTAGAAGTAGTTCTTGTAGGTCAGCGTGCCGTTTTTCACGCCGAAGATCTTGCCGTCCATCAGATCGTCGAGCTGATAGCTCTTGCCGGTCTGAACTTCCGCAGCGGCATCGGTCACACCATCGAGCAGATAGGGCGCTGCAGGATCCTTCGCGCCGCAGACGGTGCAGACGCCGTCTTTATACTGATGTGCGCGGGCCTCCTGCCATACCAGCAGCGGATAGCCGCCGCAGCCGGTATTCTCCTTGAAGCTGCTGCCGAGCGTCGGTGCCAGCGCCTTCAGCTCCTCTGCGGTCTTCGCCGTGGCGTTCTCGTCGCCAATCGCGGAAGCGCTGCCGAGGTAATACACATTGGAGACCTGATCCGCACTGCCCACGGCTGCGCCGATCGCGCCACTGGCCACAGCTGTCGTGACCTTGCCGGACACATAGGCATTTGTCAGGGAGGACTTCTCCATGACGCCGATCAGACCTCCCATGAGCGTCTTTTCGGTGGTCACATCGCCGGTGCTGTAGGCATTGGTGATGGTCGCCTGCTTGGCATAGCCCATCAGACCGCCGACATAGGTACCGGTCGCCGTGATCCTGCCAGTGTTATAGCAGCCGGTCATCGTGCCGGAATAGAGCTCATAGCACAGGCCGCCGAGGTTGTTCACGCCGGTGACATCGCCTTCATTGCCGCAGTTCGTCACAGTCGTGTCGATCATGACACCGGCCAGACCGCCCACGGAGGAGGTGCTGCCGACCCTCTCGTCGGCCGTCACATCCACGCGGGAAATGACCTTGGAAAGCTCCGCATAACGGGCAGAGCCGACCACGCCTGCGACATATCCCGTGTAAACGGAGAATTCGCTTGCCGCGTTCACGCTGCCCGTGACCGTCAGGTTCTGAATGACCGCATGTTTTTCGGGCGTGCCCTCGACCTGACCAAACAGGCCGAGATACAGTCTCTCGCCGGAGGCCGCCGTGGCATAGTCCACATGCAGGTTGGAAATGGTGTGGTTCGCGCCGTCAAGGCTTCCCGCAAAAGCTACACTGCCATTGCCGATCGGCGTCCAGATCACATCGGTCAGATCGATATCCTTCGCCAGAACGGCAGAGATCGCATTCTCACCGCCGTTGACCTTCTTGACAAACCAGACAAGCTCGTCGGCATTGCCGATCTGATACACGCCGTCCTTCTGCGCAGGCTCCGCAGGAGCCTTGACCGTCACAGCACACTGTGCCTTTGCCTCGCCGCAGCTGGCCGTGATCGTGGCCGTACCGGTCTTTCCGGCAGTCACGACGCCGTTCTGCACGGAAGCGACCTCTGCATCCGTCGTCGTCCAGGCAATGGTCGGATCCGTCGTATCCTCCGGCTGGATTGCAGCGGTCAGGGCCGCTGTGTCGCCGGTATACAGGTTCAGCTCGGTCTTATCCAGCGTTACAGCCGAGGCCATGACCGGGGGCGTGACCGTAACGGCACATTCTGCCTTCACGGTGCCGCACGTCGCAGTGATGACAGTCTCGCCGGCCGCCTTCGCCGTAACGATCCCGTTTTCCACCGTTGCGACCTCTTCCTTCGAGGAGCTCCAGACAATGGTATCCGTCGTGTTCTCCGGCTGGACCGTGGCCTTCAGGGAAGCGGTCTTTCCCGCCGTCAGCGTCAGCTCCGTCTGGTCCAGCGTCACGCCGGTCGCCGGGGTGACCTCGCGGGTCAGCTCGAGATACAGCTCATACGTCGTGCCCGCCATGACATCCATAATGCTCAGATAGGCGACCTTGCTGTTTTCCGCAGGGGTGAAGGGCTTTTCGTCCTTGTCCGTCAGCAGGGTCGTCTCCAGCTCCGCAGCCTTCAGGGTGAAGGGATTCACGCCCGCATCGTTGAGATAATTGCTCTTCTTGTCCGTCACGAGCAGGAAGCTCGCATCCGCCACATGGATCGTCACATCACTGCCGTAGGGCAGCACGGCACGGTACTTCGTCTCGCCCTCGCCGCCAACGCGGGAAAGGGCGCAGGCCTTTCCGCCGACGCTGACCGTGAGCGGACTGGCCGTGACCGTAACGGCACACTCGGCCTTCACGCTTCCGCATGCCGCCGTGATGACGGTGCTGCCCGCGCCGACCGCAGTCACAACACCGTCCGCGACCGTAGCGACCGCCTCATTCCCGGTCGTCCAGGTCAAGGTATCCGTGGTGTTTTCCGGCTGTGCCGCTGCCGTCAGAACGGCAGTTTCGCCCGTCATCAGATTCAGCGTGGTCTTGTCGAGCGTCACGCCGGTCGCCGGGACGACCGCAGCCGCCTTTTCAAAGCGGACTGCCACATCGTCATAGGCGAAGTAGGCGGGCTGCGAGAAGCCATAGCCGTTATCGCTGGAGCCGGTCACATTGAACGTGACCTTCAGGACCTTACCAAGGCCGGACAGGTCCCACCTTGTCCAGTCCATCATGATGTTCTTCGGACCGTTGCAGAGGTAGATGCTGGCCGTTCCGGTCTTCTCCCCTGCCGCGTTATAGCCCGTTGCGACCAGCTTGACCCAATCGTCGTCGCCGATCTTGGCAGTCAGACCGTTGCCGTCGATGTAGCAGTTGAGCGCATAGTCCGTGTTGTTGACATACATATGGTCAATGACACGGGCGGTGCCGTCGGCAAAGGTTAGGGTCGGCAGGGAGGCCTCGGTCAGGCCATAGCCGGAATTATCTGCATAGCCGTAATGCACGGCAAAGTTATTCGAGCCGTTGTGGCCGCCGCCGGTCCGCTCCAGACCGGAAACGTCCTTTTTATAAACGGTAAGCTGACTCTCGAAGCCGCCGTACTTGCTGATCTCACCGGAAACATAGTTGGAAACGGCATGACCGCCGCTCCAGTAGCACCAGGAGCCATAGCCCTCGGACAGGGTGTTGCTGAGCCAGGTATTGTTCTTATCCGTCCACTTGTAGGCAGCGTCGACGGAGTCGACACCGGCGCCGCTCTCTCCGTAGAGCATCTTGCCGCCGTACTGCGGGCTGTCAATGAGACTCGTCCAGTTGTTTCCGCCTGCGAAGTTCGTTCCGCCCTTATAGTCGGCATCCTCGAACGTGAGGACGCGCAGCTCATAGTCGGGCTCTGCTGCGAACGCACTGACGGGCAGCAGCGAGCAGACCATCACAATGGCCAGCACGAGCGCCAGCAGGCGCTTTCCGCACGCTGCGGGTTTCGTTTGCATAAGCGATCTCTCCTTTTACTGATAATGTGTATCGGCAGCCGCCGGAGCGGCAGAAGCAGGGTTCAGCCCCGCCACAGCTGAGCTGCAGGGGGCGCTTTGTTTTCCCTTCGGAAAACAAAAAAACGGCTGAAGGGATAGCATACCTATCCCCTCAACCGATTCGGGCTATGGAAATCTCCCAGTAGGTCTTCTGAGTTGCGCCTCCGGCGGAGCATCCGCCACGTCTGCCGCCCTGCCTTCTCAGTTTCCCAATGACCGGCTTTCGCCGACGGACAGCAGCCTCAGCGCTCACAGCGACGGTCATCCAGAAGGCAGCTGCCTTCTCGGGGTATTATCCCCATTCCCTTGTTTACCAACGCGCCTGACGGATCCTCCGCCGTTGCGGCCACGCGGTCTCTGCGAGTCGTGTGATTCAATTTTATGGTCCGGCACCAGCCGGACCATCCTTGATTATATCGTCCCGGATTCAGAATGTCAATCGTATTTTATTCGAAAAGGCAAAACTCCCCGCGCCGGATCCGGCGCGGGGAATCGCTGCATTGCAGAATTACTTTTCGGCAGCCTTATCCTGCTCGATGAGGATGCGCAGCGCACCGACGGCAACCTCGACGCTCTTCGGCATCTCGGTATAGGCCATGACGGAGGAGGCGCGGCAGCCACGGATGGAGGAGATGACAAAAATCGCAGCAGACTCCATCTCGGAGCTGATGACATTGCCGCGGCGCCATGCTTCCCAGCGGGCCTTCAGCCACGGCTCGGCGGGCATGTTCTCCGGCTCGTGCTGGCCATAGAAGGAGTCCTTGGACTGGGTGATGCCCTCGATGAAGTTGTAGCCGAGCTGCTTGGCGGAGTCGGCCAGAGCCGCGACAACGTGGCGGTCGGCGACGGCCGGGTACTCGATGGGGATGTAGTGCTTCGTCGTGCCCTCATCGCGGACGGCAGCGGTGTTGATGACGCCGTCGAGCGTCGGGTCGAACGCGCGGTCACAGACGCGTCCGGCCGTGCCGACGCGGATGAAGGTGTCCGCGCCGCAGGCGATCAGCTCTTCCAGGCAGATTGCCGTGGACGGGCAGCCCATGCCGGTGGAGACGACGGAGACGGGAACGCCGTTGAGCGTGCCGGTCCAGGTCTTATGCTCGCGGTTGTGCGCGACGAGCTTTGCATCATCAAAATAGGATGCGATCAGGTCCGTGCGGAACGGATCGCCGGGGAGCAGGACATAGCGGCCGATGTCGCCCTTGCCCACGCGAACGTGATAGGTCTTGCCCTCATCTGTAAAAACAGCCATAGTAATTTACCTCCAATTATTATCTCTTGCTCTTATCATAGGGAACGCCAATGACGCCGGGCGCATTGGAGCGCTTCGTGGAGAACGCCAGAACAATCAGCGTCGCCACATAGGGGAGCATCTTGAAGAAGGCCTCCGGGATGCCGAGGTTATACAGGAACGGGATAACGGAATACGACGCGGCAATGGTCTTCGTCAGGCCAAAGAACAGTGCGCCGAGCGCGATACCCCACGGCTTCCACTGGCCGAACACGACGACGGACATGGCGAGGAAGCCATAGCCGCTGACGCTGGCGGTATAGGTCGTGGTCGTCGGCAGGATGAACACGAGGCCGCCGAGACCGGCCAGAGCGCCGGAGATCAGGACGCCGGCATAGCGCATCTTATAGACGCTGATGCCAACGCTGTCGGCTGCCTGCGGGTTTTCGCCGCAGCTGCGCAGGCGCAGGCCGAAGCGGGTGCGCTTGAGGATGAAGGCCGTGACGATCAGGACAAGGATGCCGAGATACGTCGTGACATAGGCCTTCTGGAACAGGATCGGACCGAGGACCGGGATCTTGCTGAGCAGCGGGACGGCGTCGATACGGAACGTGTTGCGGAAGACGACCTGCTCCGTGCCGAGCATGACGCGGGCATAGAAGATGCAGAACGCCGTAGCAAACGTGATGATGGCCGTCGAGCTGATGGTCTGCTCCGCCTTCAGGTGGATGGAGGCAAAGGCGTGCAGGGAGCTCAGGAGCATACCGGCAAGGATCGAGATCAGGATCGCGATCAGCAGAACGAGCCATGAGGGCATGGCGGCACTTGCCGAGCGGATGAACATGATGCCCGCGAACGCGCCGAAGACCATGATGCCCTCAAGTGCGATGTTCAGAACGCCGCTGCGCTCGGAGAACAGGTCGCCGAGGCCGACGAGAAGCAGCGGGACGAGGAAGATCAGCGTCTGCTGGCAGATAAAGATAAACAGATTCATTTATTTCTCCGCTCCTTTCCCGGTGTGGTGCACATCCGTCCTCTGGCGAAGCTGCCATCTGCGGATGCCTTCGCGGATGATGAAGGAGAATGCGCTGAAGTAGACGATCACGGAAACGATGATGTCGACGATCTCCGTCGTGAAGCCGTAGGTCTGCATGTAGAAGCCTGAGACCTGCATATACGCGATGAAAATACCGGTGAATATGATGCCGATCGGGTGGTTCATGGCAAGCAGGGCGACCGGAATGCCGTTCATGCCCTCTGCCGCCTGTACGTCCTCGACCTTGATGTACTTACCGGCGGAGGAAAGGTACAGCAGCGCACCGCCGAGGCCGATGAGAGCACCGGAGATGAGCATGGCGGTCATGATCATACGCTTGGCATCGACGCCGAAGCCGATGCTGGCGTCGCGGTTCTTGCCGCAGGCCTTCAGCTCGAAGCCGAAATTCGTCTTCTCCAGCAGGATGAACACGATGATGGCCACAACAATAACGATGAAGATGCCGATATTCGCGGAGCTGTCCGGGAAGATCTTCTCCAGGCCGGCCGTCGGGAGGCGGTGAGCCGCCGGCACGGGGCGGGTCTGGTTCTTCACATTGTCATAGATCGGGGCGATCTTGATGAGATAGTTCACAAGATACATGCCGATGTAGTTCATCATGATCGTCGCAATGACGATATTCACGCGGCGATAGGCGTGCAGCAGGCCGGGGAGCAGGGCCCACATGGCGCCGCCGATCATGCTGGCCAGCAGCGGAACGATCCATCCGAGTGCTCCGGGGAGATTCCAGACGCTGGCAGTATAGACGCCGCAGAAGGCGCCCACGATGAACTGGCCGGCACCGCCGATGTTGAAGATGCTTGCCTTGAAGCCGAAGCCGACGCCAAGGCCGGTCATGATGATCGGCACGGCATAATACAGCACGTTGCCGAAGGTCTTCATGCCGCTGTAGAAGCCGCCCGTGATGAGCGCACTGAAGGCCGGGAATGCATTCGAGGGATTCGTCGCCAGCAAAACAATGAGGCCGACGAGCAGACCGGCCAGAATGGCCAGAATGGAGGAAAGCACGCCCGCGTAGTCTCTCTGGCGGCGCGGAGCAAGGGGACTTGTCTGATTTTTCATTTTACCGCTCCTTTCCGCTTGCTGCCGGACATGTAGAGGCCCAGCTCATTGACCGTAACCTCTTCCGGACGGACATCGGCAACGATCTCACCCTCGTAGAAGACGATGATGCGGTCGCTGATGTTCATGACCTCTTCCAGGTCGAACGAAACGAGGAGAACAGCCTTGCCAGCGTCGCGCTGGCGGAGCAGGTTCTTATGGATGTTCTCGATCGCGCCGACATCCAGACCGCGTGTCGGCTGCATGGCAAGAATGACGTTCTCATCCGAGTCGATCTCGCGGGCGATGATCGCCTTCTGCTGGTTGCCGCCGGACATGCTGCGGGCCGTGCTCTTCGCGCCCTCGCTGCTGCGGATATCGAACTCTTCGATGAGCTCCTCCGCCAGCTCGCGGCGCTTATGGAAGCGGATGAAGCCGTGGTTCTGGAATTCCTTGCGGAAATACTTGCGCATTGCCAGATTTTCTTCCAGCGTATTGTCCAGGATCAGGCCGTACTTGTGGCGGTCCTCCGGCACATGGGCCAGACCGTGCACATTGCGGTAGCGGATGGGGGCATGGCTGACATCCTCGCCGTTGAGCAGGATCTTGCCGCTGTTCTGTTTCAGCAGGCCGACGATCACGCGGACGAGCTCGCTCTGGCCGTTGCCTTCGATACCGGCCACGCAGAGGATCTCGCCCTTGTGGACGGAGAACGAGACCTGATTCAGAATATTCTTGTTCGGGTTGCGCTCCGACTTGAGCGTTACATTTTCAAGCGTCAGGACAGCATCGCCTGCATGCTCGGGAGCCTTCTCCAGATGGAAGTCGATCTTACGGCCGACCATCATTTCGGAAAGATCCTCGACGCTGGCGGTCGAAACGTCGCAGGTGCCGATGCACTTGCCGCGGCGCAGGACCGTGCAGTAGTCCGAAACTGCCTTGATCTCATTGAGCTTATGGGTGATAAAGATGATCGCCTTGCCCTCGCGCTTGAGGTTCTGCATGATGATCATCAGTTCGTCGATCTCCTGCGGCGTCAGGACAGCCGTCGGCTCGTCGAAGATCAGGATGTTGTTGTCCTTGTAGAGCATCTTCAGGATCTCTACTCTCTGCTGCATACCCACGGTGATGTCAGAGACTCTGGCATCGCAGTCGATATTCAGGCCATAGCGCTCGCTCAGGGCAAGCACCTTCTTGCGCGCTTCCTCCATCTGCAGGACGCCGTGCTTTGCGGTCTCGACGCCGAGGACGATGTTCTCGAGCACGGTGAAGTTCTGCACCAGCATGAAGTGCTGATGAACCATGCCGATACCCAGCGCATTGGCCGTGCGCGGATTTTTGATCTCTGCCTTTTTGCCGTTCACGAGGATCTCGCCCTCTTCCGGCTGATAAAGGCCGAACAAGACGCTCATCAGCGTCGATTTACCGGCGCCGTTCTCGCCCAGAAGGGCGTGGATCTCGCCATAGCGGACGCGCAGAGTGATGTCGTCATTCGCGACGATGCCAGGAAACACCTTCGTGATGTGCAGCAGCTCGATCGCATAGTTGTCCATAAAATGATCCCCCTAGTTGGTAAACCCGGCAGGGAAACGCCACAGCGCTCCCTGCCGGGTCCGCCTTATCTCATAGTCGTTTACTCGACGACCTGAACCGTCACATACTGCAGGGTCGCTGCAACATCCTCGATGGTGACCGTGTTGCCATCCGCATCGACATCGCGGTGGATGCTGGAGGTAACGCCGTCCTTGTCAGCCTTCAGGACTTCGACGATGGCATCATAGTCAGCCTGCGTGAAGTTCTTGAAGCGGGAGGTCTCCATGGGAAGACCAACAGCATCATCGTTGATGGTCAGAGTCTCGCTCGTGCCGCCGGGGAACGTGTCATTGTAGTAAGCCTTAATCGCGCCGTAAACAGCCGGAACGAGCATCTTCATGGCGGAGGTCAGGCAGGTCTCGGTGATCTGGGACATGTCGGTATCAACGCCGATGGAGACGCAGTCGCCGCCGGTGGCCTCGCAGGCCGCGAAGACGTTGTCCGGGCCGCCGCAGCCGAAGATGCACTCGGTGCCGGACTGATACCATGCAGCAGCCTTCGCCTGGAAGTCAGGAGAGTTGCCGAAAGCGCCGGTATAGGTGTACTTCATCTCAATGGAGCCAGCCTCAAGGCCGAGCTCCTTGGCAGCGTATTCCGCGCCGTCCACGAAGCCGTAGCCGTAACGAACGACAGCAGGAACAGCCAGAGCGCCGAAGAAGCCGAGCTTGCGATAGCCTTCCTTGACAGCAGCATAGCCCGCCAGGAAGCCGGACTGCTCTTCCGCAAAGAAGATGGAGCAGGTGTTGTCTGCGATGACGGTGTCGTCATCAAGGGTCGGGGTGGCGTCGACCAGAACGAAGTGGACGTCCGGATACATGGTCTGAGCCTTGTAGATGGCTTCGCCGAACAGGAAGCCCGGGGTCACGATGAGCTTTGCACCGTTGTTGACAGCGCCCTCAATGGCGGAGAGGTAGCTCTGCGTGGACTGGTCGATCGGGGTGTAGTAGGTGTAGGTCTTGCCGTTCTCTTCGGCGTACTGCTTCAGGCCTTCCCAGGAGAACTGGTTGAAGCCGCGGTCGTCGATAGAGTTGGCATCGGTGATCAGGGCCAGCTCAGCCTCGCCGCCGGAAACCGGAGTGGTAGCTTCGCTGCCCTCAGTGTTGGTCGTGGTGTCCTTGGTGTTCTCGGTGTTGTCATTGCCGGAGCCGGCGCAAGCGGCCAGGGACAGGACCATGACAAGCGCGAGAATCAGACAAAAGATTCTCTTTTTCATGTTGCCTCCTAAATGTGATACATTTTTATACTCAGTCCGCAAGCGGACCAAATACCGTTGTTATTCAGTCTGCTGTCAGACTAAATGTCATGTTATTTTGTGAATCAGGGAGCCGCTGATTCAATTCTCAAGAGCGGACGGCGAGGAATTTTTCGTCGAGTCGAGGTTTGGAACGTGCAGGCGTACTTTGTGTACGTCAAGCTTTCCGAACCGATGGATCGGCGGAAAAGATCCGGCATCCGCCGCAGAGGATTGATTCAGGGGCGACTTTTTAAGCCTGGGGTTTGGCAAAGAAGCCCTTGTTCGCGGCGGGGAAGCCGCCCTCCGGCAGCATCTCGCGCAGGGTGAACTGCTTGTAATCCTCCGGCGTCTTGCCGTGGATGACGAGGAATTCGTCCGGATCGCAGAACTCGGCCATGACCTGACGGCACACACCGCAGGGAGAGCAGTACTCCGTCAGCGGGCCGCGCGGACCGCCGACGATGGCGATGGCCGCAAACTCGCGCTCGCCCTCGCTGACCGCCTTGAAGAAGGCCGTGCGCTCGGCGCAGTTCGTGGCGCTGTAGCCGGCATTTTCCACATTGCAGCCGGTGTAGATCTTGCCGCTCTTCGTCAGGAGGGCTGCACCGACGCAGAAATTAGAGTAAGGTGCATAGGCAAATTCTCTTGCCGCGATGGCCTTATGGATGAGTTCAGGGATGTTCATGTTGTTTCCTCCTTCTTAGATCCCACGCCAAGGCGGCGGATGAGCGGCCGCCACATGGCGGCGAACACATCGCACAGCTTGCCGCCCAGCAGCAGATTGATGAACGTGCCGACGCCGATGTCACCGCCCGTCAGCCAGGTGGTCAGCAGCATGAAGCCGCAGTACACATACATCGCCGTACCGTAGCTCTTACGGATGAGCTTTGCCACGGTCAGGATGAGCATGTCCATGGGCTGCACACCGGCGTCGAGCTGTACATACCAGCCGAGCGCGATGCAGGCAATCACAACACCGAGGGTGCAAAGGGCGATGCGTGCCCACATCGGCGGCATGGTCGGAAAAATCTTCCCCAGCAGGTCAAGGTACAGGTTCAGCAGCGGGCCGAGGCCGAAGCCGATGACAAGGGAGCCGAGGCCCACAAGGGAGCGATTCGCGAAGATGAAAATCGCGAGAACGGTGCAGTTGAAGATCAGTGTGACCGTTCCGGTCTGCAGGCCGAGCATGCGGCCCAGCCCCTGCTGGAACGAGGTGTTCGTATCGGAGCCGACGCCCGAGAACACGCTCATGGCGATACCGAGTGCCAGGACGATCCAGGCCGGGAGCAGCAGGAGCAGCTGCCGCAGCAGGCGCTTGCCGTTCTCATGGGTGAAAATGGCGGATTTTGCGTTTTGTTTCATGCATACCTCATGAGCCGGATCGGAGCGGAGTTTACCAATTCCGATGATTTCGAAGGAACAGGCGCTCAGGGAACAGCTGCACGCGGTCGGGTGAACGGCTCCCTCAATGGCTCGTACAAGAGAATACCACTTTTTTTACGCCGTGTCAATCGAAACGTTTTCACAAAAATTTCCTTTGCGAATTGTGCATTCTGACGATTTTTTCCGGCCGATGTCGCCGCCCGGAATGCATATCGCTCTTAACAAGCGTTTTATTTTGTTACATAATAGCGTAAGAAAGCGCACATCACAAATCATGCTTGACAGCCGTAGAATGGCCTGTATAATAGTATTGTGTAAAGACATGCTTATTTCACAGGGTCAATCTAAGGTTTTGTTTACGAACATATGATTATTTCAGGTCTTTCCGGGAGGGATGCACCATGGGCCGCCAAAAGCGCGCTTATCAATCCGTGACCATTCGCGACGTTGCCGAGCGGGCCGGTGTAGCAGTTTCGACTGTCTCGCGCGTGCTGAACGGGCTGGACCGCGTCAGCGAAGAAACGCGCCGGCGTGTCGAACAGGCTGCCCGCGAGCTGTCCTATGTACCAAATAATTTCGCCGCCTCCATGGTCACGGGGCAGTCCAAGATCCTCGGCATTATCGTGCCGAACTTCACGCACGACTTCTTCGGCTTCATCGCACAGACGGCAGAGCATGTGTTCCGCAAGCATGGCTATCTCACCATCGTCTCTGCCAGCGGCGAGGACCCGGTCGCAGACCCCGCCGCCTTCCTGCAGCGCTTCTATCACATGCTCGACGGCGTGCTCCTCGTGCCGACGGCCGCGCGCCTGAAGGACCTCGAGTCCTTTGACAAGCCGCTGCTGCTCGTCGACCGCGACATGCCGGGCAGCTCGTTCAGCAGCATCTCGTTTGACAACGAGCCTGCCTGCTATGAGCTGACGCGCCGCCTGACAGAAAAGGGCCACCGCCGCATCGGTCTTTTGGTGCTCAACAGCCCCATGAACATCGGCGCGGACCGGCTGGCAGGCTGCCTGCGTGCCCTGCGCGAGGTCGGCGTGGAGCAGGACCCCGCACTGGTGCGCTGCTGCGCGGCGGCTGCCGTGGACGGCTATACCCAGACGCGGCTGATGATGACCATGCCGGACCCGCCAACGGCCATCGTGTGCTGCAGCGAGGAGCTCTGCACCGGCGCGGTGCGCGCGTGTATGGATCTCTCCCTTGCCCCCGGCCGTGATATCTCGCTCGTCAGCTTCGATGAGCTGATTACCCCGCTGGCCCCAACGGCCATCACCTCGGTTTTCTCCCCGCGCCGCAAAATGGCCAAGGTCGCAGCGGAGCGCCTGCTGGAAATGGTCGCCAATCCGGCAAAACGCACACCGCGCAAGGACGTCGTCGAGACGATCATCCACGAGCAGCACAGCATTGCGCAGCTTTAAGCGCACTGCGTTTTATTTTTAGGAAGGAAAATCATCGATCATGAGCGAATATCAACCGGCAAATCTTGAAAATCTCTTTGTCAAGCGCGCAGGCAAGCGCATGCGCGTCGCCTCCTGCGACCCGACGGGCGGCAATAACGACAATGTCCTCATTCCCTCCGGCGAGACGTATCTCTTCGCCGACCTGCAGGGTCCCGGCATCGTCACGCACTTTTTCTGCACCATCGGCAACCCGAACAAACGCCGCCCGGAATGCGGCATCGGCACGGAGGAATTCAACGTCCGCAAGGTCGTGCTGAATGTCTACTGGGACGACGAAACGGAGCCGAGCATCCAGGCGCCTCTCGGCGACTTTTTCGGCATGGGTCACGGCATCACAAAGAGCTTTGCCAGTGCTCCCCTGCAGATCACGCCGGAGGATGGCCGCGGCTTCAACTGCTGGTTTCCGATGCCGTTCCGCAGGCGCGCCCGCTTCACCGTGAAGAACGAATGCTGCAGCCCGCTGCACTTCTATTTCTATGTGGATTACGAGCAGGTCGATTCCCTGCCGGAAAACACGCTGTACTTCCACGCGCTCTGGAACCGCGAATGCCCGACGGACGGCGTCCCCTCCTCGGCACGTTCCCGCCATATGGAATGGATCATGGGCGGCGAGCAGGACAAGCATCTCTCCGCAGAGGGCAACTACGTCCTGCTGGACGCCGAGGGCAGCGGCCAGTATGTCGGCTGCAACATCAACATCCATAATCTGGAAAACAGCAGCGAGTGGGACTGGTTCGGGGAGGGCGACGATGCCATTCTGATCGACGATGAGCCGTGGCCGCCCCGTCTGCACGGCACAGGCATGGAGGACTATCTCGGCCTTGCGTGGTGCCCGACGCAGGAATACCACGCGCTCTATAACGGCTGCACGCTCTCGCCCATGGACAACTACAAGGGCATGGCATCGTATTACCGCTTCCACATCCTCGACCCCATCATGTTCGACAGGCACATCCGCGTGACGTTCGAGCACGGGCACAACAACAACCGCAGCGACGACTGGTCCACCACGGCCTACTGGTACCAGACGGAGCCGCATAAGCCCTTCCACCCCATGCTCCCCGTGGAGCAGCGCCTGCCGATCGATCAGAAGCTCTATGAGTGGACCGGCCGCCGCGAATTCTGCAAAAACGAGGAAAACGTCCGATAAATGTTTGGAGGAGGACCGATCGGTCCTCCTCGATCATTTCCTTGACATAGTAGCAGAATCAGGATATAATATGACTACCATCAATAGGAGGTGTTGCTATGAACCATGGCATTTCCATCCGGCCGTCTAAGGATATCCGCACGAATTATGCGCAGATCTCTGCCCTGACCCGGCAGAATCCAGTCGCGATCACTGTCAACGGCAAGGAGGACACCGTCCTTCTCAGCCACGAGGAGTATCAGGAGCAGCTGCTCCGCATCAGCGAACTGGAGGCAAAGCTGTCCATGTACGCTCACCTTGCCCAGGCGATGGACGACATCCGGCTGGGCCGGGTGCAGTCCGCAGACGCTGTCTTTGATGAGCTTCTCGGGGAGCTGGAGGCTCCTCAGGAATGAGCACGCAGGTCGTGTTCACCGGGACGGCGAAAAACGATCTCTGGGAGATCGCCGTTCATCTTGCAAAACGGTCCGGCAGCCGGGAGCTTGCCGTCCGCTTTGTCCGGGAGCTGCAGGAGCAGACGGCGATCCTGGCGCAGTTCCCGGAATCCGGTGCATTCCCGCAGGACCGGATGCTGAAGAGCAGCGGCTTCCGTTTTCTGACGCACAAGGACTATCTGCTGCTCTACCGGTACGAAAGGGCCGAGGGTCGGGTCTATATCATGGCCATTTTCCACGGCAGGCGCGACTACCTGCGCGTCATGCAGCAATATCTGTAACGTAAATTGGGAACCGAGTAGGAGGGACGTTTAGTCCCGTCCTCTCACACCACCGTGCGTACCGTTCGGTACACGGCGGTTCAATCGCATAAGTGCACAGACTCGTACCGGTCTAGGATACTGTAGTATCCTGCCCGTGCGAGTCTTTCT
>NZ_DBFZUT010000010.1:0-44637 GCF_048519415.1 Faecousia sp.
GATTAAAACATTTCATCAGGAATCCCGTGTGCTACGCACACTCGCATCGTGCTGACGCACGCTGCGCCGTCTCATGCAGAATCTGACGCGCCCTCGGCGCTATAAAAAGCTTTTAAAGCTTTTTATCAGATTCTAGTATAAACGCACATAAAACCAGCCCGCAGCGGAAACACTTCCGTTGCGGGCTTTTTCTGTCCCGATTTGAATCATCCGGAGGGATCGCGAATGCAGAAACGAGGAACATGGCTTCGGGCCGGGCTGACCGGCGCGGCGGCCGGGGCAGTAAACGGTTTATTCGGCGCCGGGGGCGGCATGCTGCTGCTTCCCCTGCTCCATCGCCTGACCGATCTGCGGGAGCATGAGGCCTTTGCCTGCAGCGTCTGCACGATGCTACCGCTGTCCGTCGTTTCTCTTGTTGTCTACTGGCTTCGCGGCGGTGAATTCCTGACTGCGGCCCTCCCCTATCTTGCGGGCGGCGCGCTGGGCGGCATTGCGGCAGGACTCCTGCTGCGCCGCCTGTCCGCCGTGTGGCTGCACCGCGCGCTCGGCGCGCTGATCGTTTGGGGCGGACTGCGCCTCCTGCTGCGATGAATGCGTGGTGGGCCGCAGCTCTCGCAGGCGCAGTCTGCGGCCTGCTCTCCGGCCTCGGCATCGGCGGCGGCACGCTGCTCATGGTCTGGATGACCGGCGTTGCAGCCCTCCCGCAGCAGACCGCGCAGGGCATTAATCTGCTGTATTTTCTGCCGTCGGCTGCCTGCGCGCTGTTCTTTCATATTCGCAACAGGCTGATCCGCTGGGATATCGTGCTCCCGGCCGCATTGGGCGGCTGCGTGACGGCGGCGATCGCCGCATGGATCGCCACGGGGCTGGACGTCTCGCTGCTGCGCCGCCTGTTCGGCGGCTTCCTGCTGCTCACCGGCCTGCGCGAGCTGTTTTTCCGTCAGCAGCGCGACAAGAACGCCAGATAGCCCTCGAGGATCAGCGAGGCGGCGACGGCGTCGACGGTATTTTTGCGCTTTTTCCCGTGATAATTGCAGTCACTCAGGATCTGGTGTGCCTCAACGGTCGTCCGCCGTTCGTCCCAGAGCACGACCTCCATGCCGCAGGCAGCCTGGATCGTGGCGGCCATCTCGCGGTACAGCGCCGCGCGCGGGCCCTCCGTGCCGTCCATATTGCGCGGGAATCCCATCACGAGCCGCTCCGCGCCGCTCTCCTGCACAAGTGCGGCAATGGCTTCCGCTGTCTGCTGCGGGCGGCGGCTGTGGATGACGGTCGTGCGGCCGACGATGCTGCCGCTCGCATCGGAAATGGCGATCCCCGTCCGGGCATCGCCGTAGTCAATGGCAAGAACTCTCATGGTGCCTCCGTGGTTTTTTACTTTACCAACACTGCACAATTGCAGCTTCAGCCTACGCCGGATATTTTTCGCCGATCCATCGGCTTGAAAAGGTTGAGGTACACAAAGTACATCTGCGCCTTTCAAGTCTTGTCTCGACAAAAAATTTTTCGGAGTTCTCTTGCTGAATTATGCGGTGCTTTTCTTTCATTATAGCATGCTTTTACGTACAGGACAAGGGAAATCAACCTGGCTGGAAGTTTCTTTCGACTCCGCTTCAAATCAGCATTGGCTTTATCTTCAAACTATGCTAAAATAAGAGAAAAGGCGGCGCTTCCCGCGCCGGACAAAGGAGGAACCCGCATGGCTTCCCTGCTCATTCGCGATCTTGACACCGTGGTCACCTGCGACGATGCGGACAGCGTGCTCCGGCACGTCGACCTGTACTGCGAGGACGGACGTATCCGCGCCATCGGCCCTGATCTTGCCGTTCAGGCCGACGAGGTGCTGGACGGCTCCCATCTGCTGTGCTATCCCGGCCTCATTAATACGCACCACCATCTTTATCAGCAGTTCTCGCGCAATCTTCCGGAGGTACAGAATCTTGAACTGTTCCCCTGGCTCAAGGCGCTCTATGAGATCTGGAAAAACCTCGATACCGAGGTCGTGCACGCTTCCTCGCTGACCGGCATGGGCGAGCTGATGAAAAACGGCTGCACGACCTGCTTCGATCACCACTATGTCTTCCCTGCCGGGTGCGGTGATCTGCTCGGCGCGCAGTTTGCGGCGGCCGACGAGCTCGGCATGCGCATGGTCGCCTCGCGCGGCAGCATGGACCTGTCCGTGAAGGACGGCGGCCTGCCGCCCGACAGCGTCGTGCAGAGCGTGGACGCCATTCTGGAGGACAGCGCCGCGCTGATCGAGCGCTGGCACGATCCGTCCTACGGCTCCATGCGGCAGATCGCGCTGGCTCCGTGCTCGCCGTTCTCCGTTTCGCGCGAGCTGCTGCTGCAGAGTGCGAAGCTGGCGCGGCAGTATCATGTCCGCCTGCACACACACCTTGCCGAGACGAAGGACGAGGAGCGCTACACGCTTGACCGTTATGGCCTGCGTCCGCTTGCCTATCTCGAGTCGCTCGGCTGGGTCGGCCCGGACGTCTGGTTCGCGCACGGCATCCACTTTACAGACGCGGAGCTCGACCTTCTCGCAGAGACCGGAACGGGCGTGGCGCACTGCCCCGTTTCCAACATGAAGCTCTCCTCCGGCGTGGCGCGCATCCCCGAGATGCTGCAGCGCGGCATCCACGTCGGCCTCGCCGTCGACGGCTCAGCCTCGCAGGACGGCTCCGATTTGCTTGAAGAGATCCGCATCTGCTATCTGCTCCATCGCCTGCATTCCTCGGCCGCTGCGCCGAGCGGCTACGACGTGCTGAAGCTCGCCACGCGCGGCTCCGCCTCCCTGCTCGGGCGCGACGACATCGGCTGCCTTGCGGTCGGCAAGTGCGCGGACCTGTTCCTCGTCGATTCTCGGCGGCTCGAGCTCGTCGGCGCGTGCTATGATCCCAAAAACGTCTTCGGCACGGTCGGCCTGCGCGCCCCGGTGGATTACACCGTGGTCAACGGCTGCATCACCGTCGCGCACGGCAAACTGACCGGCATCGATGAGGCCGAAACAGCCGAGAATGCCCGCCATGTCTGCGACCGCTACCTCGGCAAAAACTGATCTCAAAACAATTGCTCCCCTCCCGGAAATGCGGGAAGGGAGCGATTTTTATACGGACAGCTCTGTCCAGAAATCCAGACTGCGGAAAAACAGCGTCAAGGCCAGCAGATCGGCGCTGCCGCCGGGGCTGAGGTTGCGGCGCGTCATTTCGGCGTCCAGTGCCGTGAGCTCGGCCTCCCACTGTGTCTGCGGGAGCCGGAGAATGCGCTCCGCTTCATTTTGCGCAAAGGCCAGACCGGCCTCTCCGCCGCGGTAGAGCAGGTTGCTGTCAGACAGATGCGTCATGCTCCACAGCAGCACACCGAGCGGCGGCTGGCTGCGCGTGGCCTGCAGCAGGGCCTGCAGCGAAGGAAAGCCATCCATGGCCTCCTCACGCGCGCCGGGGCGGCCGTAGCGCCGCCGGACCTGCGAGCCATGCGTTCCGACAGGCGGAGCCAGCGCTGCGGCATCGGCTGCGGCAAGCGAAAATACGGACTCCTGCGCGCCGCTCAGATGCCTGCCCATCGCCGCCAGCAGCAGCGAGAGTGCATACAGCGCGCCCTTGTGCGTGTTCACGCCGCCGGTCGCCTGCAGCATCTGTGCCTCTGCCTGCCGTCCTGCATTCTGCAGCTGCGCAGGTGCAGCGCCGTCCAGCCCGAGGCGAACCATCCGGCAAAACCACGGCCGGAGCGTCTCTGCGCTGCGGAGCATGAGCAGAAGGTCCATATCCGTGTGTGCGCCATTCGTGCGTGCGTCGACAAGGCCGGGCTTCGGGGAAAGCGCCGCCTCCTCGCGAAGGGCATCCGCCGCCAAATTGCTGAGCGTTGTGCAGGCAAATTCTGCGAGCCTGCGGGCAGTCTCGGCGCAGATGGCATCCAGCCCATGCGCGCGGCTGCGGGAGCAGACCGCAACGGGTCCGCCGCAGACGAGGCAGCGGCGCATTTCCGGCCGCGAGAGCTTTTCTCCCGCGGCATCCAGCACATCCAGATCGTAGAGCCGCCCGACCTCCGTCGACTCCAGCTCCATGCAGACGTCCTTGAGCGCCTGCGCCGGGCGGTCATATACCAGCAGGGCCTCGCAGCCGGTCACGGCTTCCGTCAGGCAGCATGAAACCGGTCCGCCGAGGCGTTTTGTAAGGGCGGCGACGCCTGCCTGAAAGGCAAAGCGCGACAGCGGCGTATCCTTGACAGGCCCTGCCATATTCATCGTAAACGAAACGAGCGGCAGGCCATACTGCGCAAGCAGCCGCTGCTGCCGCCCGGCCCGGTTCTCACGGGCAAGGAGCACCTGCTCCAAAGAGACTTCGACAGGCTTCATAGGTCGTTTTCGGGACCAGCGCGCGCACGGCGGCGAGATCGCCCTCCTGCAGGCGCGCACGGACTGTGGTGGCGGAGATCGCGTTCAGACGCGGGATCTCCGTAACATGGATGCCATAGGCGGGCAGAATGGCCTGCATACGGCGGTTATACTGCGCCGTGACGGCGCACGTCGGCTCCTGACCGACAAAGCGCTCCGTGATTTGGAGCGCGGGCGCGATCGCGCTGCCGAACAGCGTCAGGTCGAGATCGCATTTTGCCTCCGGCGCGCGGGCCTGATCCTTGAGGAAATAGGCCGGGAACGTCGCGGGGCTGATGAGATAGTCGGCGCCGGGATAGGCCCGGACATTCGGCAGATCGGCAGTTCCCTCGCGCACCAGCCGCAGGCGCAGCTCCGGTGGGAACAGGCTGTCCGTGTCGCTGAGGACAAAGACAAGGACCTGCGCGCAGCGCGCGGCGGCATAGGCAATGAGATGCCGGTGCCCCAGTGTGAACGGGTTGGCATGGCAGACGATGCTACCGACCGGCCGCTCCGGCCCGACCGGGATACCGGACAGAAAACGGCGCAGCCCGCCGCGGCCATGCTCCATCATCAGCATGTCCGCCGTCTGCGCCAGCGGCGTAAAGCCGAGCGAGCGGAACAGGCCGCTCTTTCCAGGCGCGGTAAACAGGAACGGGTGCGGCACGCCGTGGGCAGTTGCGTCCTGCAGCAGGGCCGAGACGACCTCGGCGCAGGCTCCGCCGCCCTCGGCCTCCGGCGAGACGGCGATCTGGCGCAGGACCTTGCCGCTGCGGGTGCCGCAGGCGAGGAGCGCACCGTCGTCTGCCAGCAGCAGCGCCGTGCACTCCCCCGCCTCCTCGAGCCGCAGCCCGGCCCCGGTCAGCAGGCGCGCATGGGCAGCCTGCAGACCGGGCGGGACAGCGGTGCAAAGCAGCAGATCAGGCATCCTCGTCGATCTGGCGGATGACGTCGATGATCGTATTGTCGCGATACATCACGACGCCGACGACGCGGTCCTTATAGCGGATCGGCTCCGGCACGCCGACGATCTTTTCGGCGCGCTGCTGGAGCTGCTCGATGGTAAAGACGTGCAGCCCGGCCTTCTCAAGCTTCTCCTTCACGTCGGGGCGGCGCGGATTGACGGCAATGCCCTGATCCGTCACGACGACGTCCACGGCGTCGCCGGGCGTGACGACCGTGTTGACGTGCTTCACGATGGTCGGGATACGGCCGCGCGTCAGCGGAGCGACAACGACGGACAGGCTCGCGCCCTCGGCCGTGTCGGGGTGGCCGCCGATAGCGCCGCGGATGACGCCGTCCGATCCGGTCAGAACGTTGACATTGAAGTCCGTGTCGATCTCCAGCGCAGAGAGCACAACAAAGTCCAGCTGATCGACGGCGGAGTCCACGAGATAGCTCGCGTAATACGTTGCGCCGATCTGATGGTGGAAGTGGTTATTTTTCAAGGACTTGGCCGCATCGAGATCAAAGCTCTGCACGTCGAGGATGCGGTCGATGAGGCCCTCCTCGTGCATGGCCGTGATCTGGCCGGTGATGCCGCCGAGGGCGAACCGGCAGTGGATGCCGCGGTCGAGCATCTTCTGACGGAGGAAACGCGCCGTGGCGAGCGAAGCGCCGCCGGAGCCCATCTGCATGGAGAAGCCGTCATAGAGGTAGCCCGCCGCGTCGATGACATTGGCGGCATTGCGGGCGATGAGCAGCTCCTTCGGGTCCTTCGTGTAGCGCGTTGCGCCGGACATGATGCCCTTTGGGTCGCCGATGTCATCCGTGACGACAACGTAGTCGACCTCGTCCTCCGGGATGGCCCAGGGAGCGTTCGGATAGGCGACGAGATGGTTCGTGATGATCACGACCTCGTCGGCATAGGCGGCGTCCGGGCGGGCGTAGCCCAGCGAGCCGCAGGCGATGCCCTCATCGTCATTGCGGCTGTAGCCGTTGGCATTGCCGTAGGGGTCGCACGACGGCGCGCCGAGGAAGGCGACGTCGATGTGCAGCTCACCCGTGCGGATGGCAGAGGCGCGCCCGCCGTGAGAGCGGAACACGACCGGACAGTCCATCAGGCCGCGGGAGACGGCCTCCGCCAGCTCGCCGCGCATACCGGACGTTTCGATGTGCGTGATAACGCCGTTCTGAATGTGGCGGATGAGCGGAGCGTGAATGGCTGAAAGCGACGAAGCTGCAAGCTTAAGATCGTGGAAGCCCATTTCTGCAAGCTTATCGAGCACCATATTGACGATATGGTCGCCGTTGCGGAAATGGTGGTGGAAGCTGATGGTCATGCCGTCGCGCAGGCCCGTCAGGCGAATGGCATCCTCCAGCGAGGGGACGACCTTGTTCTGGTGGTGATAGCGGTCGGCAAACGTCTCGGTGACGCGCTTGCCCACGCCGTGATATTCTCCGTGGTGCGCGATCTCGTCCAGATGCGGAATTTGATGCAGGTCCGGCATGTCAAATCTCCTCCACTTCATCGATCTTGCTGCCCGCCTCATAGAGGTCGAGCAGGCGGCGCGCGCGGGTGACGACCGGCTTGTCGATCATCTTGCCCTTGAGGCTGGCGACGCCGCTGCCGCGGGCGTTGGCCTCCTCAATGGCGGCCATGATGAGGCGCGCTTTGTTCAGATCTTTCTCGCTGGGCATGAAGACGCGGTGCAGCGGCTCGATCTGCCGCGGGTTGATGACGGACTTGCCGTCGAAGCCGAGCTTCTTGATGAGCATTGCCTCGGCGAGGAAGCCCTCCTCGTTGTTGACGTCGGAATAGACGGTGTCCAGCGCGGCGATCCCGGCGGCGCGGGCCGCATTCAGGATCATGCACCGGGCAAACAGCAGCTCGATGCCGTCAGAGCGGGTCGTCTTCAGATCGGTGACGTAGTCCTCTGCACCGAGGGCGATGCCGATGAGGCGGTCGCTGGCGCGGGCGATCTCCGCCGCGTTCAGAACGCCGTTGGCGCTCTCAATAGCTGCCATCATGCCGGTCGTGCCGACGGGGATGCCGGACTCGCGCTCGATGCGGGCGATCTCGCGCTCACAGTCGATCACGTCCTGTGCGGAGTCGGTCTTCGGCAGGCGGACGACCTGCACACCGGCGCGCACGACGGCCTCGAGGTCCTCGATGCCGAGGCCGCTCGAAAGATCGTTGATACGGACGACGGTCTCACGCGAGCCGAAATTCAGGGAGCGCAGCGCATTGTAGACGAGCAGACGCGCGGCGTCCTTCTCCGTGTAGGCCACGGAGTCCTCGAGGTCGAACATGATGCTGTCCGCGCCATAGATGTGCGCGTCGCGGATCATGCCGGGGTTATTGCCGGGAACGAACATCATACTGCGGCGCAGTCTGTCTTTGATATACATCACTTGACCTCCCAACGATACGCGGCAGAGCCGGCGCTGCGGAACAGCGCGGCCGTGACCCGCGCGCGGATGGTGCAGTCCAGTGCGCCCTTGTCCACGGCGGTCACGGCGGCGTTTTCCACGCCGTATTCCGTGAGCGTTTCCGTGATGACGCTGCGGATCTGTGCGCCGAATTGCTGCAGAACATTGCTGGTCAGATCGATCTGAATGCCGCCGGCCTCCGCCGGCTCCAGCGTGACCATGATGTCATTGGACTCCATGGTGCCCGCCGTGGCTGCTTTGCGCAAATCCATTGCATAACCCTCCTGCATGAGCCGGTCAGAGACTGGCTTCGAGATTGCCGCGGACAGCGGCGAGGAACGCTGCGGACGTTACGGCATGCGCCTGCACGCCCTCGTCCACGAGGCCGACCAGATCCTTCGTCATCGTGCCCTGATTCAGGGTCGTGAAGCAGGCCTGTTCGAGCTTGTCGGCAAACTGCTCCAGCTCCGTCAGGCCGTCGAGCTGGCCGCGCTTGCGCAGGGCGCCCGTCCAGGCGAAGATGGTCGCCATCGGGTTCGTGGAGGTCTCCTCGCCGCGCAGATGGCGGTAATAGTGCTTTGTCACGGTGCCGTGAGCGGCCTCATACTCCGTCGTGCCGTCCGGCGAGACAAGCACGGACGTCATCATGGCAAGGCTGCCGAAGGCCGTGGAGACCATGTCGCTCATGACGTCGCCGTCATAGTTCTTGCAGGCCCAGATGAAGCCGCCCTCGCTGCGGATGACGCGGGCAACGGCGTCGTCGATGAGGGTGTAGAAGTAGGTAATGCCGAGCTCCTCGAACTTCGCGCGGTAGTGCTCGAACTCCTCCTCAAAGACCTTCTTGAACTCGCCGTCATAGATCTTGGCGATGGTGTCCTTCGTGGAGAACCACAGATCCTGCTTCGTATCAATGGCATACTGGAAGCAGGAGCGCGCAAACGAGCGGATGCTCTTTTCCTTGTTGTGGGCGGCCTGCCAGACGGCGGGGCCGTCGACCTTCTGCACGAGAAGCTCCTTCTTCTCGCCGCTCTCGCCGACGAACGTCAGCGTGGCGGAGCCGGGCTCGGTCGTGTAGAGGTCGACCGACTTATACACGTCGCCATAGGCATGACGGGCGATGGTGATGGGCTTTTTCCAGTTCTTTACGACGGGATGGATGGTGTCGATGCAGATGGGCGTGCGGAACACGGTGCCGTCCAGAATGGAGCGGATCGTGCCGTTCGGGCTCTTCCACATTTCGGTGAGCTGCGGATACTCCACCATGCGCTGCTTGTTCGGCGTGATGGTGGCGCATTTGACGGCCACGCCGAGGCGGCGGGTGGCGTTGGCGGCCTCGACCGTCACCTGATCCTTCGTCTCGTTGCGGTGCAGCAGGCCGAGGTCATAATACTCGGTCTTCAGCTCCACAAAGGGCAGGATGAGTTCGTCCTTGATCATCTTCCAAAGGACACGGGTCATCTCGTCGCCGTCCATCTCCACCAGAGGGGTCGTCATTTTGATCTTTTCCACGCTGTTGCTCCTCCTGTCAGTTATGAATGTTATGGATTCAGTCCGCGATGCGCGCGGCGTAATAATTCATCAGGCAGCCGTCCAGAATGATCTCGCGCTCATCCTGCGTCAGGCCGCGGATATGCAGCATCAGGTCCTCAACGGAGCCGTCCTTGCGGATGACCTTCGCGGGGATATCCTCGCGGGCCTCCTCCACGGCTCGGCGGACGTCCGGGACGAATACGCAGTCGCCGTCGGCATAGTCAAACGGGGTGCCCTCGTCGATCGTGAACGGCAGGATGCCCCAGTTGATGCAGTTCGAACGATAGCGCTTCGTCGCATAGCTGTAGCAGATGTTGGCGAAGCCGCCCAGGACCTTCTGACAGGAGGCGGCCTGCTCGCGGGCAGAGCCGTCGCCGGGCTTGTTGGCGAAGACGGCGGAGCCGAACTGCGTCGTTCCGGCCAGTGCGGCAGCGTCGCCGACGGCGGACAGAACAGCCTTCAGGTGCTCCGGCAGCTTGCCCTCGCGCCGCTCGGCCTCCTGCGCGGCGATGTCCTTCGCATGGCCGACATATTCCGGCACGCGGCGGCTGAGCGTAAACTCGGCCAGACGCAGCGGATTCGAACGGTAGGACGACGTCTCGCCGGACGGGATGAGCTCATCGGTCGTCGTGACCGGGTCGTGGATGACGGCGGCCAGCTCGACGAGCAGGTTCTCGGTCAGCGGGTACATCTTCGGCCAGTCCGTGATGTTCGGGCCCATGACGAGCTCAACGGAGGGATCGGCCTTGCCGAAGCCGTAGTAAATGCGGTTGTCATAGACCGCACGGTCGAAGTGATAGGGCTGCGGCTCCGCAACATAGTCCATGTCCGTCGCGGGCGTGATGCGGCCGCCGTTGGCAGCCGTTGCGGCGATGGAGCGCGCGTCCATGAGGCACACGGCGGCGAACTGGCCCTCGCCGGGCTTCGAGCCCTCGCGGTTCGGGAAGTTGCGCGTCGTATGGCGCAGAGACAGGCCGTTGTTGGCGGGGACGTCGCCTGCGCCGAAGCACGGGCCGCAGAAGCTCGGCTTGATGACCGCGCCGGCCTCGAGCAGCTGTGCCGTCGCGCCGTTGCGCGTGAGCGCAAGCGAAACGGGGACGCTCGTCGGATAGACGTTCAGGCTGAATTCGCCGTTGCCGGTCGAGCCGCCGCGCAGAATGTCGGCAGCCTCGGTGATATTGTCGAACAGGCCGCCGCTGCAGCCCGCGATCACGCCCTGATCTGCCCAGACGCCGTCGTCATGCAGCTTGTCGGTCAGCTTGACATGGGCCTTCGGGAAGCGGCGGGCAGCATCCTGCTCGACCTTCTCCAGCAGCTCCTTCGCATTGGCAAGGAATTCCCGGATGGGATAGGCGTTCGAAGGATGGAACGGCAGGGCGATCATCGGCTCGACTTTGTCCAGCTCGATGGTGATCATCTTGTCATACCAGGCTTCTCTGCCCGGATGCAGCTCTGCATAGTCCTGCGGGCGGCCGTGCGTCTCAAAGAAGCCGCGCGTGATCTCGTCCGTCTCCCAGATGGAGGACAGGCAGGTCGTCTCCGTCGTCATGACGTCGATGCCGTTGCGGAAATCGATGGGCAGATTTGCGATGCCGGGGCCGCAGAACTCCAGCACGCAGTTGTTGACAAAACCGCTGGCGAACGTTTCCTTCACAAGAGAAATGGCAACGTCGTGCGGGCCGACGCCGCGGCGCGGCGCACCGGTCATGTATACGAGAACGACCTTGGGCATGTTGACGTCCCAGGTGTTCTTGAGCAGCTGCTTGGCAAGCTCCGGACCGCCCTCGCCGACTGCCATCGTGCCGAGCGCGCCGTAGCGCGTGTGGGAGTCCGAGCCGAGGATCATCGCGCCGCAGCGCGCGAGCTCTTCACGGGCATAGGAATGGATGACGCTCTGGTTGGCGGGCACATAGATGCCGCCATACTTCTTCGCGGCGGACAGGCCGAAGACATGGTCGTCCTCGTTGATGGTGCCGCCGACTGCGCAGAGGCTGTTATGGCAGTTCGTCAGCGCATACGGGATCGGGAATTCCTTCATGCCCGAGGCGCGCGCCTGCTGGATAATACCGACATAGGTGATGTCGTGCGAAACCATGGCATCAAAGCGGATCTTCAGGCGCTCCGGGTCGCCGGACGTGTTGTGCGCCTGCAGGATCTGCCATGCCATGGTCTGCTTTCTCGCTTCGTTTTGGGGAATGGACGCCTTCTCCTCCGGACGGCCGTCTACGAGATAGATGCTGTTCTCATGAAGTTGAATCATAATGCCACCCCTGGTTTTGTTTTGAAAGTATTTTCCGGCCGGCTTCCTCACCGGCAGGAATTTGAATGCCCCGAGGGCGCAAGGCCGCTCGTGGTACGTTTGTAGTGTAGCATATGCGCATGCATTCGTCAAGCGTCGGTTGGAAGAAGCTGGAATACAGGGCTTCTCTTTTTGGTACATTTGTTTTTGCTATGTGGACAGAAAACTTATACTTTTGTCTATTTTGCACAGAGATAGCTGCATATTCCACGCACGGTTGGCTCATAAAAGATGCATATCGTGGTTAATTATCCATGTCTTTCTCCGTCAAAATGAAAAAAGTGGAGCAGGCTCACCTGCTTAGCCTGTATTGTCCGAAAGTCTCGCAGAGTTCGCCCCCGCAGGAGGCGAATCAAGTGGAATCATTTTCTCCGGCGGCGTGTACGCCGGAGAAAATACAGCTCAGTCCGTCAGTGTGCGGCTCGTTCGCAAAAGCGGACAGCCGTGCGCGCAGCGGACTGCATCCCTTTGCCGGGAAAGGCCGAAGGGCTTTCCCGATTGAAAAAAAGTGGAGCAGGCAAACCTGCTCCACCAAATATAATGCGATATTGGAATAATTTAGTCCTCGTCGTTCTGCGGAACGAGCAGAGCGCGGATGGACAGAGAGATGCGCTTGCGGTCGGTGTCGACGTCGATGATCTTCGCCTCGACCTCCTGGCCCTCCTGCAGGGCGTCGGAAGCCTTCTCGACACGATGGTCAGAGATCTGGGAGATGTGGATCAGGCCGTCAACGCCGGGCATGATCTCGGCAAAGGCGCCGAAGTCGACCAGCTTGACAATCTTCACGGTGACGACATCGCCAACGGAGTACTTCGCGAGGAACTGGTTCCACGGATTCATCTCCGGGGTCTTGTAGCCGAGGGAGATCTTCTTCTTCTCCGGATCGAACTTCAGAACGAAGACTTCGATCTGGTCGCCGGGCTTCACGACCTCACCCGGCGTGCGGATGTGGCCCCAGGACAGCTCGGAGATATGGACCATGCCGTCCACACCGCCGATGTCGACGAAAGCGCCGTAGGAAGTCAGGGACTTGACAGTGCCCAGATACTTCTTGCCGACCTCGATCTCGCTCCAGAGCTTCTCAACGGCAGCCTTACGGGCCTCGGCGTTGACCATGCGGATGGAGCCGACGACTCTGCGGCGGGCACGGTTGAACTCGGTGATCTTCATCTTGACGGTCTGGCCCTTCAGCGCGGACATGTCGCCGCCCTTGGGGATACCGGTCTGAGAAGCCGGGATGAAGACGCGAACGCCCTTCACATTGGCCACGAGGCCGCCCTTGTTCTCTTCGGTGATAACGCCCTCGACCGTGTCCTTGTTCTCGGCAGCGGCCTCAACGTCGTCCCAGACCTTCATGCCGTCCAGCTTCTTCTTGCTGAGCTGCACGGTGCCCTCCTGATCGTTGACGCGAACGACGAAAACCTCGATCTCGTCGCCGACCTTGAGGATATCCTCCGCCTTGACGGTAGGATCTGCGCTGACTTCGTCATACGGAATGTAACCGGCATGCTTCGTGCCCAGGTCTACCTGGATCTCGGTGTTTCCGATTGCGGTAACAGTGCCAAGCACCTTATCTCCTGTATTTAAAGTCTTGATGCCCTGGCCGAGAAGCTCCTCAAAGCTCTCCTCCGCAGCTGCATCAACGGTAGTATTGATTTCGCTCATAGTGTGGTTGACCTCCTTTATTATCCACGCAGGCGTCGAAGCTCCTGCTGTGATGCCAATGGTTCCGGCCTGCCGAAGCTTCGGCAGATCCAGCTCTGACGCGTTGTCCACAAGGAAGACCTGCGGGCAATGCGCGGCGCAGATATGCGCCAGACGCCCGGTGTTGGAACTTTTCCGGTCGCCGACCACGATCATGGCGTCGCACTGCGCAGCCAGCGCAGCGGCTTCCGCCTGTCGATTTTCGGTCGCTTTGCATATTGTATCAAAAAACTCAAGATTTGTACACACTTTTTTTGCGATTTTCTTGCAGGAATCCCATAAAAACTGCGTACTTGTGGTCTGTGAGACCATGGTAAATGGCAGATCGTGTCGTTTTGGGTCGTCATCGAGCCATTTCTGCAGGGCTTCGCCGTCCGGGAAGACGAGCGGATGCCTGCACCAGCCTGCGATGGCCACGACCTCCGGGTGCTCCGGTGTGCCGATGATGAGCGGCTGGCGGCCGTTTGCCTCAGCCTCCTGTACGATACGGTGGATGCGGCTGACGAACGGGCATGTTGCATCGATGATCTCCAGCCCGCGCGCCTGCAGCGCTTCATAGACGGCGCGCGAGACGCCGTGCGAGCGGATGATGACGGCGCTTCCCCCCGGGACCTCCTCGGGAGAGGCGATCTCCCGCACGCCGAGCGCGGCAAAATGCTGCACGACGTGGTGGTTATGGATGATCGGCCCGAACGTGACGGCGCGCTTTCCTTCGCGCACGGTCTGCTCCACCAGACCGACCGCGCGGTCGACCCCGAAACAGAACCCGGCCGAAGCAGCTACGCGGACGGACATTGCATGCCTCCGAGTGCATAGCACTTATCCATCATTTCCTGCGTCAGGTGCTCGAGCTCATCGGACGACGGGCGGCGACCCTCAAACTGCGGATGATAGGCTTCGCCGAACACGAGTGTCAGGGGCGCCCAGAAACGCTTCTTGCGCGTCAGGAACACCGGAACGATCGGCGCGTCCGTCCGGCAGGCGAACGTCACGGCGCCGACATGCGGGTGGGAAACATCGCCCTCGCGCACGCGCGTCCCCTCCGGGAAGATGAGGAGCTTGTCCCCCTCGCGCAGCACGCCGAGCGCCGTTTTCACGGCATGGATATCGTTGGCCTCGCGGTCGACCGGGAAAGCGCCGAGCTTTGTAATGAACCAGCCGAGCACGCGGTGCGAAAACAGCTCTTTTTTTGCCATCGTGCGGAAAATGCGCTTCTGATGAGAGCAGACGATCACCCAGATCGCGTCGGAGAACGAGCTGTGATTACAGCAGATGACGGCGGGGCCGTCCGGAATATTTTCAAGACCGCGGACATGGACGATCGGATGCGCGAAACCCATGAGGATGCGGATGGGCCAGAAGACTGCGTGGTAGAATTTCTGCGGAAAACCGCTCATACTGTGACCTTCTTCCGAATGAGCTTTAAGATTGCGTCGATGCTCTCCTGCAGCGTCATGCCGGAGGTATCGAGCAGCACGGCGTCATCCGCGGGGCGGAGCGGCGCAATGGCGCGGTTGGAATCCCGTTCATCGCGGGCGATCAGATCGGCAAGGACGGCCTCATAGGTGTCAGGAGTCCCCTTCTCCTGCAGCTCGAGCCAGCGGCGGCGCGCGCGTACCTCAGGCGAGGCAGAGAGGAATATCTTCACATCGGCATCCGGCAGAACGACCGTGCCGATGTCGCGCCCGTCCATGATCACGTCATGCGTGCGGGCGACCACGCGCTGCTGCTCCAGCAGGAACTGACGCACGACCGGCAGGGCCGAAACGCGGGAGGCCGCCGTGGAGACTGCGGGCGTGCGGAGCTCGGAGGAAATATCGGCTCCGTTCAGCCAGACGTGCTGCACGCCGTCCTCCGTCCAGCGGAGCTCAAGCTGCAGCGACGGGAGCAGAGCCGAAACGGCAGCCTCGTCCGACGGATCGATGCCGCGGGAAAGGGCCGCGCAGGCCACCGCGCGGTAGATCGCGCCGGTATCGACATAGACAAAGCCAAGCTCCGCCGCGGCTCTGCGCGCAATGGTGCTCTTTCCTGCGCCGCCGGGGCCGTCGATCGCGATGCTGTAATGCTGCTTTTCCATGTTGGATCCTGCTCTCCCATTCAAATACTGAGAAATATTATACTCGAAAATAAAATTCTTGTCAACTTCAAATTGTGCCGGATTCCCTGCTAAACGTCCAAAAATTGCGGTCTCCGCAGCGGAAAAACTGAAAAAAGTGAACAGAGACCGCGCAGTGCTCGCTGCACAGTCCCTGTTTTACGCACATTATTCTATTACAGTACCTGTGCCGCCGCATGCGCCGTGGCCCATGCGATCTGCAGATTGAAGCCGCCGGTGTAGGCATCGCAGTCGATGAGCTCGCCCGCAAAATACAGGCCGCGCACGAGCTTCGAGGCCATGGTCTTTGGGTCGATCTCCTTTGTGCTGACACCGCCGCGCGTGATAATGGCCTCCTCCACCGGCCGCGTGCCGGAGATGGGGATCACAAAGCGCTTCGTCTCCTCGAGCAGGGCGCGCCGCTGCTGCCTGGTCAGGGAATTGGCGCGCAGCGCCGGGTCGATGCCGGCGCGCCGCAGCAGCACGGGGATCATGGAGTGCGGGAAGAGGTCTGCCAGCGCATTTTCCATGCTGCGGTTGGCATAGGCCTCGAGATCGCGCAGGAAGCGCGCATCAAGCTTTCCCTCGTCCAGCGCAGGCTTCAGATCGAGCACGAGGGAATAGGACTTCCCCGGCTTCAGATGCGCCGAGGCCGACAGGACCGTCGGGCCGGAGACGCCGAAATGCGTGAACAGCAGCTCGCCGAAGTCCTGATAGACCGTTTTCCCCTTTTCGTCGCGGAGCTGCACGCCCGTGTTGCGCAGGGACAGGCCCTGCATCTCGGCGCAGGCTTCATCCGGGCTCACGAGCGGCACGAGCGAGCCGCACGGCGGCTGGATCGTGTGCCCGGCCTGCTCCGCCAGACGGTAGCCGTCGCCGGTCGAGCCGGTCAGCGGATAGGACGCGCCGCCGGTGCACAGCAGCACCGTGCTGCATGCGACCGGGCCGTCCGAGGCCAGAACGCCGTTTATCGCGCCGTCCGCGATCGAAAGGCCCGTCACCGTCGTCTGCCGCCGCTCGACGCCGCCGCGCTGCAGCGCGCGCTCCAGCACGTTCAGAACATCGGCGGAGCGGTCCGAGACGGGAAACACGCGGTTGCCGCGCTCGACCTTGAGCGGGCAGCCGCCCTGCTCAAAAAAGGCCATTGCCGCTTCCGGCGGGAAGGCCGCCATGGCGCTGTAGAGGAAGCGCCCGTTGCGCGGAATATTTTTCAGCGCCTCTTCGGCGGTGCAGGCATTTGTGACATTGCAGCGGCCCTTGCCGGTGATGAGGAGCTTTTTGCCGCAGCGGCTGTTTTTTTCGAGCAGGAGGATCCTACGCCCGCGCGCGGAGGCCTGAACTGCGGCAAACAGCCCTGCCGCTCCCCCGCCCACGATCACGGCGTCAAATGTGGACTTTTTCATAGACATGGTACTGATCCCAGACCTGCTCCAGGCGGTCGAGCGTCTGCGCGGTCTCGTGCTTGCGGCGGGACGTCAGCGCGACGATCAGGGCGTTGACAACGCTCATCGGCGCGACGAGCGAATCCACGAGCGAGACCATGTCGCTCTTGGCCGTGAGCAGATAGTGCGCGCTGCGGGCGATGGGGGCCGTTTCGGAGTCCGTCAGGGCAATGACCTGCGCGCCTGCCTCGCGGCAGTACTGCAGCGCCTTGCCCGTCGCCGTGGAATAGCGCGGGAAGCTGATGCCGATGACGGCGTCCTGCGGCGAGATGCGGACGAGCTGCTCAAAGACCTCGCTCGTCGACGGCGTCGTGATGAGTCGGACGTTTTCAAACATATAGTGCAGGTAATAGCTCAGGGAGCTCGCGAGAGCCGCAGAGGAGCGGACGCCGAGCACATAGATGCAGCGCGCCTGCAGCAGGGCCTCCACCGCGCCGGAGAAGGCCTCGCGGTCGAGATGCTCGTTCGTATGGCGCAGCCGGTCCATATCCGCCTGCAGGATCGTCGAGACGACGTCCTGCTCGCCGAGGCGCTCATCCGTGACCTCAATGCGCTGCACGGAGGTCAGGCGGTTGAGCACCATTTCCTGCAGCGCGCGCTGCATGGCGGGATAGCCGTCATAGCCCAGCTCCGCCGCAAAGCGCACGACCGTCGACTCGGACACCTGCGTGATCTTGCCGAGCGCGCCCGCCGTCAGGAAGGCCGCCTTATCATAGCTCTCCAGAATATAGGTCGCGATGCGGCGCTGGCCCTTGGAGAATGTTGTCAGCTTGTTATGTATGTTCGTCAGGATGTCTGCCGTCATACAGGATCTCCCCCTTCTGTTTCCTGCCGCAGCGCGGCAAGCTCCGCTTCGGTGAGCGGACGCCATGCGCCGGGCGCGAGCGTTCCGAGCTGCAGCGGTCCCTCTGCAATGCGCCGCAGCCGGAGCACCTCCAGCCCGGCCGCCGCGCACATGCGGCGGATCTGGCGATTTCTGCCCTCGTGGATCGTGATGAGAAACCGGCCCGGCGCGGTCTGCTCGACCTCCGGCGGGCGGATGCGATAACCGTCGAGCACGAGCGGACGCCGCAGCCGCTCAGCCGCGCCGTCCAGAGGGCCGCGGGCCGTGACCTCATAGACCTTGCTGATCTCGCGGCGCGGGTGCATCAGCCGGTCGGCCAGCGCGCCGTCGTTCGTAAAGAGCAGCAGGCCCTCAGAATCATAGTCCAGCCGCCCGACCGGATAGACGCGCGTGCCGCAGTCTACGAGCGAGGCGGCCGTTCGGCGGCCGCGTTCATCCGACAGCGTTGTGATATAGCCGCGCGGCTTATAAAGCATCAGATAGACGTGCTCCGGCGGAGGCGGGATGGGAACGCCATCGACCGCAATGGTCCGGCAGTCCGGCTCCGCCGTTGCGCCAAGCGCACACGGCACCCCGTCCACCGTGACCCGGCCCTGCCGGATCAGCTCCTCCGCCGCGCGCCGCGAGGCAACGCCGCGCGCAGAAAGGATCTTCTGAATTCGTTCCCTCATCGGTACACTCTCCCCAGAGCAGCGGGATGCGCGCGATGCAGCGCGTCCCGAGAAATACGCCGCCCTCTCCGGCGGGTTCGCCGGGCGTTCCGGCAGAAAAGGCCACACGCGGCCAGAGCGGCCGTACGGTAACGGTTTCCCCGTCGCGCTGCGCATAAGTGACGGACTCCCCTGCCATAAGCTCAGCGCTTCCGCCGGACAGCAGCGGCACGGACGCGACGCACGCCCCGGCCTTCACCGCTTCACGCTCGGAAAAGGCGGCAAACGCCTCGTCATACAGGCAGGCATGATCCTGCCAGTCGTCCGGCGCGCACAGCGTGACGGCAATGAGCCGCCGTCCGTTCCGTTCCACGGCGCTGACGAGCGTCCGCCCGGCTGCGCGGGTGAAGCCTGTCTTCACGCCGATCGCGCCGTCCAGAGACCACAAAAGGCGGTTGTGGTTTGTAAAGCTGCGCCCCTCGATCGTGATCTGCCGCGTGGCGACGACCTCGGCAAAGGCCGGGACCTGCAGCGCGGCGCGCGTCAGGCGCGCAAGGTCGAGCGCCGTGGAATAGTGCTCCGGCGCGTCCAGACCGTTCGGGTTCGTAAAATGGGTGTCCTGCAGGCCAAGCTCCCGCGCCCGTCCGTTCATGGCCTCCACAAAGGCGCCGACCGAGCCGCTGTGCGCCAGAGCCAGCGCGACGGCGGCATCGTTGCCGGAGTGCAGCAGCAGGCCGTAGAGCAGAGCGCGGACCGTGAGCTGCTCCCCCGCCTTGAGATAGAGCGAAGAGCCTTCGATCCCGACTGCCTCCTGCGGCACGGTGACAACGGCATCCGGATCGCAGTCTTCTGCGATGAGCAGACCCGTCATGATCTTTGTCGTGCTGGCGATGAGCGCGTGCTCTGAAGCATTGCGTGCAAAGCAGACCTCTCCGGTGTCCGCGTCCAGCACGGCGGCGCGGCAGGCCGACAGGGCCGACGCGCACGGAGACAAAAGGGCGGCAGCGATCAGAAGCGCCGCCGCCCGAAGCATTCGTTTCATTCTTCCTCACCGGGCCTAGTATGCCCGGTGAGGCGCGGTTCATGCGAGGTCGACGTCGACCTTTTTCTCCGCGCGGTACTGCGAGATCATCTCGTTGATGCGGTCGACCAGCTCCGGGATCTGCTCGATGAGGCGGTCAGCCGTCGAGGTCGCAGGCTCAGTGATCGGGAGCATACGCACCCGCTCGCCCTGCAGCACCAGAAAGGCAACCGGGACGATCTTCACGCCGCAGCCCGCACCGCCGCCGAACGGGAGTGCAGAGGCGGCTGCCTTCGGCTTGAGGTCGCTGCCGCCGGAAGCCATGGCAAAGCTGATCTTGGAGATCGGGATGAGCGTCGTGCCGTCGCCCGTGGAAATGGGCGTACCGACAACGGTGTTGGCATCGACCATCTCGCGCACCTTCGCCATAGAGGCGCCGAGAAGCTCCGAAACATTCTGACTCATGATTCTGTTTCCTCCTCCTGCTGCGGCAGTTCCTGTTTGCCGAACTGCATTTTTTCGATCTCCGGCAGCTCGTCCAGCGATTCCAGACCGAACGTGCGCAGGAAATCCGGTGTCGTGCGATACAGAATGGGCCGTCCGGGCACATTCAGCCTGCCGCACTCCTCAATGAGGTGCTTATTGAGCAGCGCGCCGACGGAATAGGCGCTGTCGACGCCGCGGATCTGCTCGATGTAGGCCCGCGTTGCGGGCTGATAATAGGCAATGACCGTCAGGGTCTCCAGCTGCGCGGACGAAAGCCGGGGCGGCTTGCGTGTTTCCAGTGCTCGGGTCACATAGGAGGACATCTCGCCCGAGGAGCACATCTGATAGGCGTGCTCGAGGCGCAGGATACGGATGCCGCGCCGCTCGTAGGACAGGCGGTCCATCAGCGAACGCACGGCCTGCTCGGCCTCGTCCGGGTCGCATTCAGCGGCCATGGCAATGCGTTCGAGCTCGACCGGCTCGCCCGCCGCAAACAGGATGGCCTCAGCTACCCGTTCCAGCTCCGTCTGTTCCATGTTCTACCCTTTCCTCCGGCATTTTGCAAAAGCGGATGTTCAGATCGTCGTCGCCGTCCTCCAGCCTGACGGAATGCACGCGGCAAAGCTCCAGTACGGCGAGGAACGTCGCAACGATCTCACTGCGCGAGCGGCTGCCGCGGAACAGCGCGCAGAATTTCTCCACGCCGCGCATCAGCAGCTGCTTGAGCACCTGCGCGGCCTTTTTTGTCACGGGATACGGCTCTAAGCCGACGATTCCCTGAAAATTTGAGAGCTTCGGCGGCAGACGCCGCTCGCTGCGCTCTGCCATGGCCGCCATGGCGCGCAGAAGATCCTGCGGCTCGTGGCGGTAGCGATAGGTCGCGTCCGGACGGAGCGGCTGCGGCGCATGTGGAAAAAAACCGTTGCCGATGTCGCTGCGCGGCTCAAGGAAGGCCACAGCCGTGCGGATCTGCTCATAGGCCTCCGCGCGCTGCTTTTCCTCGAGGGAGCGAATGAGGAGCTCCATCTCGCTCATGGCCTCCTCGCGCTCGGCGGCGGAGAGCAGCATCTTTGTTTTGATGAGCATGAGATGGGACGCCATGGCGATGAATTCGCTGGCGATCTCCATATCCAGCCGCTTCATCTCGTCGAGATAGGCCAGATACTGCTCCAGAATGGACGTGATGCTGACGTCCTGAATTTCGATCTTGTTTTTGCTCAGCAGAAGCAGGATGACGCTCAGCGGACCGTCAAAATCTGCGGGCAGCTCATCGCGCGTGTGCATGACGCCCGCAAGATGATAGGTTGGTTCTTCCATGCGCCTCCGGCTCCTTTCACTTTAGAGTATACCATTATTTTAGGAAAATGGCAACCCACAATCCTTAGCCGACCGCGTCAAATATGGCGCGCACAAGGGCCTCGCGGCCGGTCCCCTTCTCTGCGGAGAACGGCAGCAGCGGTGTCTGCTCGCCCAAACGCAGCGTTTCGCGGATGCAGGCAAGGTTCGGCTTGATCTCGCGTGCCTTCAGCTTATCGAGCTTGTTGGCAACGACGAGGAACGGCCGCCCGGTGCTGCGGAACAGGTCCGCCATGACGCAGTCGAGCTTCGTCGGTGCGTGGCGGGCATCGACGATCATCACGCCAAGGGCGATGGGCTCCGGCTCGGTAAAATAGGCCTCCATGAGCTTGCCCCAGCGTTCCTTTTCCGATTCAGCGACCTGCGCATAGCCATATCCCGGCAGATCGACGAAGTGCGCCTTGCCGTCCACGCGGAAATAGTTGATGTGGACGGTCTTGCCCGGCTTCTGACCGACGCGCGCAAAATTTTTGCGCTGCAGCACGCAGTTCAGCACGGAGGATTTTCCGACGTTTGATTTTCCGGCAAAGGCGATCTGCGGCAGGCCGTCGTGCAGGAACGCACCGGCCTGCGCCGCAGATTTTACAAATTCCACTCGCTGTAAATTCATCATTGGCGGATCCCCTGATTCGGCTGGGCCGTGTCATGCTGCGCGACCGGGAGGACGCGCTCCGTGGTCTTGCGCACCGCAGGCTCCTCCTGCACGGGGCGGACGAGCGCGGCGTCCAGCACGGCGTCGGCATGGTCGACGAGCAGGAAGTTGAGCGCGCGGCGCACCGTCTGATCGATCTCCTGCAGATCCTTTTCGTTCTCGTGCGGAATAATGACGGTCTTCACGCCGTGGCGCAGCGCTGCCATGGTCTTCTCCTTCAGGCCGCCGATGGGAAGCACGCGGCCGCGGATGGAGATCTCGCCCGTCATGGCGATATCACGGCGGACCGGCGTCCCGCTGAGCGCGGAGGCCAACGCCGTGCATACGGCGATACCGGCAGACGGGCCGTCCTTCGGCACGGCACCCTCCGGGAAGTGGACATGGATATCGCGCGTCTTGTAGAAGTCGGACGGGATGTGCAGCTGCTCAGCACGCGTGCGCAGATAGCTCACGGCCGCCTGCACGGACTCCTTCATCACATCGCCGAGGTTTCCGGTCAGGATGAGCTTGCCGCTGCCGTCCATGACATTGCACTCGACCTCGAGAGTCTCACCGCCGACGGAAGTCCAGGCAAGGCCGGTCACAAGACCGATCGGATCGGTCTCCGGCAGCTTATCCGGCAGGATGCGGCGCGGGCCGAGGAAGCTCTCCAGATTCGTGCCCGTCACGGTCACGCGGCGCGGGGCCTCGTCTGAAAGGAGCTGCACGGCGCATTTGCGGCAGAGCTCCCCGAGCTTGCGCTCGAGATTGCGCACGCCGGATTCGCGCGTGTAGCAGCGGATGATCTCGCGCAGGGCATCGTCCGTCACGCGGACCTGCGATTTCTTCAGGCCGTTTTTCGCGAGCTGGCGCGGCAGCAGATGGTCGCGCGCGATGCTGCGCTTCTCCTCGTCCGTATAGGAGCCGAGCTCGATGACCTCCATACGGTCGAGGAGCGGACGCGGGATGGTGTCGGCCGTGTTGGCCGTCGTGATGAACATGCACTCGCTCAGGTCGAACGGAATTTCGAGGAAATTATCCCGGAACGTTGCGTTCTGCTCCGCATCGAGCACCTCGAGCAGGGCGGATGACGGATCGCCGCGATAATCGCTGCCGAGCTTGTCGATCTCATCGAGCAGCAGGAGCGGATTGTGCGTTCCTGCCTGCTGCATGGCAGTCAGGATGCGGCCGGGCATCGCGCCGATATAGGTCTTGCGATGGCCGCGGATCTCGGCCTCGTCGTGCACGCCGCCGAGCGAGATGCGGGCAAGCTTCCGGTTCAGAGCGCGGGCCACGCTCATGGCGATGGACGTCTTGCCGACGCCCGGAGGGCCGATGAGGCAGATGATCTGCCCCGGCTGCTCCGGGGCAAGCTGGCGCACGGCCAGAATTTCCAGAATGCGCTCCTTCACCTTCTCAAGGCCGAAATGGTCCTCATCGAGGATGCGGCGGGCGACGCGGATGTCCGTGCGCTCGCGCGTGCGGGTATTCCACGGCAGTTCGAGAGCGACGTCGAGGTAATTGCGGATGACGCTGGCCTCGGCGGAGCCATACGGCTGCTTTTCCAGCCGCTGCAGCTCCTTGTGGAGCTTCTCGTCGGCCTCCTGCGGCAGGTGGAGCTTCTCGATCTTCTCGCGGTATTCATCGATCTCCGCGTCCTCGTCGTTTTCGCCGAGCTCGCCGCGGATGACTTTGAGCTGCTCACGCAGATAATAATCGCGCTGGCCCTTGTCAATGCTCTGCTGCGTCTTCTCCTGCAGCTGGGCCTCGAGGCGCAGGACCTCCAGCTCCCGCGCAAGCAGCCGGTTCGCCGTTTCCAGACGGCGCACCGGCGCAAGCTGGGACAGAACGCGCATTTTTTCCTTATAGTCATAGGATGCCGCCTGCGCCGTCATGTCGGCCGCAGAGCCGGGATCCTTTTCGGACAGCAAATGGAGCATGATGTCCTGCATCGGGCGCTGCGACAGCTCCGCATATTCGCCGAACAGCTCGATAGCCTGCCGAAGCAGGGCCTCCGTGCGCGGCGTAATGCTCGGCGTCTCCTCCTCGGGGATCGACTCGACGCGCGCCATCATGCACGGCGCCGTCTGCAGCATCTGCGTGGCACGGGCGCGGTATTCGCCCTGCACCAACACACGCACGGTGTCGCCGGGGATCTTCAGAACCTGCAGGACGTGGGCGACCGTGCCGATCTCATAGAGATCACCGAAGCCGGGATCATCCTGCTCGATCTCCTTCTGGGTCACCAGAAAAATGTGCTGGTCGGCGTTCATCGCCGCCTCCAGCGCGCGAACGGACTTCTCCCGCCCCACATCAAAGTGCATGGTTGCCTGCGGAAAAAGGACCAGCCCGCGCATGGCGAGCACCGGCATCCGTTCAGACAAAATCAGTTCGTTCATAGTTCTCCTTCCTCCCCGCCGGATGCGGGGACGGACCACAAAAGGGGCGCACAGACACCCAAGTGTCCGCAACGCCCCCTTCTGTGTCTTGTTATCCTGCGCTCGGACGCTTCCGGCGCGCAGCGCCGGCCTTGTGCCGGATCTCCGGCTCGCTTCCGTCCTCCACGCAGGCGCGTGTGATCAGGACCTCGGAAATCGTGGGATCCGAGGGAATGTCATACATGACCTTCGTCATCACGCTCTCCAGCACGGCGCGCAGACCGCGCGCACCGATCTTGCGGTCGATGGCCTTCTGCGCAATGGCGTCGAGCGCCGCATTTTCAAATTCCAGCGTCACGTTGTCCAGCTCGAGCAGCTTGCGGTACTGGCGGCACAGCGCGTTCTTCGGTTCGGTCAGGATGCGCACGAGCTCTTCCTTCTTCAGGCTGCCGAGGGTCGTGACGACCGGCAGACGGCCGACCAGCTCCGGGATGATGCCGAATTTCAGAAGATCGTGCGGCTGCACCTGCCGGAACAGCTCGCCGACGTCCTGCTCCTTCCGGCTCTTCAGCTCTGCGCCGAAGCCGAGGCTGCTGCGGTCCACGCGGCGCTCGATGATCTTGTCGAGGCCGTCAAAGGCGCCGCCGCAGATGAAGAGGATGTTCGTCGTGTCGATCTGGATGAACTCCTGCTGCGGGTGCTTGCGGCCGCCCTGCGGCGGCACGTTCGCCGTCGTGCCCTCGAGAATTTTCAGCAGTGCCTGCTGCACGCCCTCGCCGGACACGTCGCGCGTGATGGAGGTGTTCTCGCTCTTGCGGGCGATCTTATCCATCTCGTCGATATAGATGATGCCGCGCTCCGCCAGCTCGACGTCGAAGTCTGCCGCCTGCAGCAGGCGCAGGAGAATGTTCTCGACATCCTCGCCGACATAGCCCGCTTCGGTGAGCGTGGTCGCATCGGCGATGGCGAACGGAACGTTCAGGATTTTGGCGAGCGTCTGCGCAAAGAGCGTTTTGCCGCAGCCCGTCGGGCCGATGAGCAGGATATTGCTCTTCTGCAGCTCCACATCGGAGTCGCCGCCGTAGAAAATGCGCTTGTAATGGTTATACACCGCCACGGACAGGGCGATCTTCGCCTCATCCTGACCGATGATATAACCGTCCATATATTCCTTGATCTCTTTCGGCGTGGGCAGATGATCGGGAACGGCCAGCTCGGAGCTGCCGGTCTCATACATCTCCTCGTGCAGGATCGTGCTGCACAGCTCCACGCATTCGTTGCAGATATAGGCATTCGGCCCGGACATGATCCGCTTGACCTGTGCCTGCGTCTTGCCGCAGAAGGAGCATCGGATGAGTTTTTCTGCCAAATTTACTTCCTCCTCGGGTTTAGCGCTGATAGATCACCTTGTCCACGATGCCGTATTCCTTCGCCTGCTCGGCCGTGAGGAAATGGTCGCGCTCGCAGTCGCGGGCGACTTCTTCAACGGGTCTGCCGGTGTTCTTCGCCAGAATTTCATTCAGACGGCGCTTCACATCCGCGATGCGCTGGGCGTGGATCTCGATATCCGTGACCTGACCCTGCGCGCCGCCGGACGGCTGATGGATCATGATCTCCGCGTTCGGCAGGGCGAGGCGCTTGCCCTTCGTGCCGGACGACAGCAGGAACGCGCCCATGGACGCGGCCATGCCGATGCAGATCGTGGAAACATCGCACTTGATATACTGCATGGTGTCATAAATCGCAAGTCCGGCCGTTACCACGCCGCCCGGGCTGTTGATGTAGAACTGAATGTCCTTGTCGGGGTCCTGCGCCTCCAGATAGAGAAGCTGGGCGACGATCAGGCTGGCGGTCGTGTCGTTGACCTCCTCCGACAGGAAGATGATGCGGTCGTTCAGAAGGCGGGAGAAAATGTCATAGGAACGCTCTCCGCGGCTCGTCTGCTCGACGACATAGGGAACCAAACTCATAATCATGCTCCTTTCTGCGTGCATTCCCGCCGGGGTCACCGGCGGGAGTGCGGATCGCCTGCCGCAGCAGGAATCAGAAACATTCTAACCGCTCTGCAGGCGGATTATTCCTCGGAGGCAGGAGCCTCTTCGGCGGCCTCGGGGGCCTTGGGTGCAACGGCGACAGCGGAGTCGGCGATGAGACGGGCAGCCTTGCGCAGCTTGAGATCGCTCTTCAGGCCGTCGGCGTTCAGGGCCTTCTTGACGTCGTCCAGCTCCATCTTGTAGCTCTCGGCGAGCTTCTTGTATTCTTCCTCGCACTCTTCCTCGCTGACCTCGATGTTCTCAGCGGCAGCAACGGCGTCCAGCAGGACGTTCGTGCGGACAGCGGCCTGAGCGGACGGACGCAGGCTGTTTCGGATGGCGTTCATGTCGCCGCCCATCATCTGGGCATAGGCCTGCAGAGAGGCACCCTGAGAGCGGAGCTCATAGTCCATGCGCTCCATCTCCTGATCGAGCTCCTCGTCGATCATGCTGTCGGGGATCTCGACGGTCATGTTGGCGGCAGCCTTCTCGACGGCGGCGTTCTCGAACGCGCGGTCGATCCCGGCCTGCTTTTCGTCGCGGATGCGCTTCTCGATGTCGGCGCGCAGCTCGGCGACGGTGTCGAACTCGGAGACGTCCTTGACAAACTCGTCGTCCTTCTCGGGAACGACGGTCTCCTTGACCTCATGGACCTTGACCTTGAAGACGACGGGCTTACCGGCAAGCTCCTCGGCGTGATAGTCAGCCGGGAACGTGACGTCGATGTCCTTCTCCTCACCGGCGCTCATGCCGGCGACCTGCTCCTCAAAGCCGGGGATGAAGGTGTGGGAACCGAGCTTCAGCTCGTAATTCTCGCCCTTGCCGCCCGCAAAGGCCTTGCCGTTCTCAAAGCCCTCGAAGTCGATCACGGCGGTGTCCCCCTCCTGTGCCGGGCGGTCGACCGTGGTGATGCGGGCAACGTTCTGGGCCATGCGGTCCAGCTCGGCCTCGACCTCGGACTCCTTGACCTCGACCTCGGCCTTCTCGATCTCGAGATTCTTATATTCGCCAAGCTCAGCAACGGGATACAGATCCGTCACGATCGTCAGCGTGACGGCGCCGTCGTCGGCGATGTCCATCTTGGAAACGCTCGGGCGGCCGACGGGACGGATGTCCTGCGTCAGGACGGCATCCTTGTAGATATCCGGGAACATATCCTCGACAGCGTCCTCAAAGAAGACATGCTTGCCATAGGCAGCCTCGATGACCATACGCGGAGCATGACCCTTGCGGAAGCCGGGGATCATGATATCCTTGCGGTACTTCAGATAGGCGCGGTTCAGGGCAGGCTCCAGCTCCTCACGGGTCAGTTCCACCGTAACGGATGCGCGGGTCGCTTCTTTCTCTACGCTTTTGACATTCATTTCTAACATCCTCCTATGTGCTGCGCCGGTCGGCGCGCATTGATACCTTGATGAATCCGCACTATTTTATCAGACTATTCACAAAAAAACAAGTCGATTTTGTGAATTTTCGGTTTTTCCGCAGGAAAATTACAGGGAAAATATTCAGCGAAGCCGGATCGGGGCAAAATTCGTATAATCCGCAGCGCAGAGCCGGTAGGTCACGCCGTGGTGCACGCCCTCGATGGCAAGGCGGTGGCTGCTGCCGTGCAGGTGGCCGTAGCAGCATTCCTTCACGCCGTAGCGCTCGAGGAGCGCCAGAATTTCCGGGCATTCGTAGCCGCGGTAGCGCGGCGGATAGTGCAGAAAGCACAGCTTTTCGGGCGTATCTCCCGCCGCGCGGAGCGAGGCCTCCAGACGCAGCAGCTCCCGCTTGAAAATTTTATCGTTATGACTGCCGTCCGGCGCGTCCTCTTCAAAGAACCAGCCGCGCGTGCCGGTCAGGGCGATGCCGTTATAGAAATAGCAGTTGTTATTCAGCAGATACAGGTCCGGAAAGCCGTTTTCCTCGCAGAAGCGGTAGAATTTCGCGGCCGTCGTCCACCAGTAGTCGTGATTTCCCTTGACGATGATCTTCCGCCCCGGAATGGCGGCGATCATGGCAAAATCCTCGCGCGCGCCGTTCAGGTCCAGCGCCCAGGACAGGTCCCCGAGCAGGACGGTCGTGTCCTCCGGCCCGATGACGGACAGGCCTTCGCGGAGCTTGTCCACATAGCCGACCCACGCGCCGCCGAAGACGTCCATCGGCTTGTCGCTGCCGAGGGAAAGATGCAGGTCTCCAATCGCGTAAAGGGCCATCCCTCACGCTCCTTTCATTGCAGCAGTTGCAGAAGGTTCCGGAAAAAGATCCGGTCGAGCAGGTCCGCGGGATAGCCCGCAGCCTGTAAATACGCATAAAACGAAGCCCACGAGGAGACGTCCGTAAAGCCGCGCGCCAGCTCGTCGCAGCCGTCGAGGTCGCCGCCGAGGGCCACATGGTCCTCGCCGCAGAGCGTGAGCATGTGCTCGAGATGGGCGCGCAGCGTGTCGAAATCCGCTCTCCCGCCGAGGAACGGCGGATAGAGGTTCAGGCCGACCGTGCCGCCGGTCTGCGCCAGCGATCGGAGCTGATCGTCCGTCAGGTTCCGCGTGCAGTCGCACAGAACGCGGCAATTGGAATGACTGGCCAAAATGGGAGCCTGCGTGCAGTCCATGAGCTGCCAGAACGCAGCTTCGGACAGATGACTCACATCGATCCGCAGGCCGAGCCGCTGCGCCTCCCGGACAAAGTCGCGCCCACGCGGCGTCAGGCCAAGCGCGGAGCCGTGCCAGCCCGCAAGCGCGTTGTCGGCATTCCACGTCAGCGTGAGCATGCAGAAGCCCTGCTCCCGCAGCCATTCGAGTCTGCCCGGGTCGCAGCCGATGACCTCGCAGCCCTCCACGGACAGCAGCGCGGCGATCCTCCCCTGCTCCGTCAGGCGCAGGGCCTCCACACCGTTTGCGGCAAAGCCGATGCGGCTGCGGTTCTTCTCCACCTCGCGGCACAGGAGGGCCAGCGGCTCCGTCAGCAGGCGCTCCGTCCCGCCGCCAGGCCGGCCGGCGTTGCTGCAGAAGGCAAAGACCTGCGCATAGGCCTCCAGTCCGGCCGCCTTCTGCAGGTCGATATGGCAGGAGTTTCGCGCCAGCCCCTCGCCGCGCTTCAACAGCTCATAGGCGGTGTCGCAGTGTCCGTCAAACAGCTTCATGAAAATGCATCCTCCAGATGCCGGATCTCCGGCCGCTTTGTCTCCGTGCCAAAAGGCGCGTAGACCTCGATGACGTCGAAGCGCGGCTGCTTCGTCTGCTCCGGGTGCTCACATAAGTACAGTTCTGCCGTGCGGCGGATGCGTTCCTGCTTGTGCCGGTCGACAAATTCCAGCGCTTCGGCAAATGCGGCGCTTTTGCGCAGCTTGACCTCGACAAAGACGAGATAGTCGCGGTTTTCCGCGATCAGGTCGATCTCGCCGAGGCGGCAGCGGTAATTCGCCGCCACGATGGTATAGTGCCTGCGGCGCAGATAGGCCGCCGCAGTCTCCTCGCCCCAGCGGCCCGTCAGATCATTCCGCATGGAGATTCTTCAGGAACGTGCGGCGATGGATGGGGCATGGGCCGAATTCGCGCAGCGCCGCATAGTGCGCGCGCGTACCGTAGCCCTTGTGCGTGGCAAAGCCGTACTGCGGATATTTCTCGTCCATTTCCAGCATGAAGCGGTCCCGCGTCACCTTGGCCAGAATGGACGCAGCCGCGATATTGGCGCTCAGGCTGTCGCCCTTGACGATCGTCTGCACGGGAAGACCGAAGTCCGTCTCGCGGTTGCCGTCGATCAGGGCGATATCCGGCCGCACCCGGAGCTGGTCCATGGCGCGGCGCATCGCGAGGAACGTCGCCTGCAGTATGTTGATCTCGTCGATCTCCTGCTCGGAGGCAAACGCGATGCCGTAGGCGAGCGCCTGCTCCGTGATAATGTCATACAGCGCCTCGCGGCGCTTGGCCGTCAGCTTTTTCGAGTCGTTCAGGCCGGGAATGTCCAGCCCGCGCGGCAGGATGACTGCCGCAGCGCACACCGGTCCGGCCAGCGGGCCGCGCCCGGCCTCGTCTACGCCGCAGACCGTCTCATAGCCCGCCTCCCAGCAGCGGTTTTCGTAATTCCAAAGTTCCGTCATGCCAATTCCTCATTTATCTTAGGCAATACCGCACAATTCAGCAAGTGCATTCGGCGAAAAATGTCCGGCGAAGGCCGAAGAGAATTATGCGGTCTTGCTCTTTCTTAATCATCCGGTGTGAAGCTCAGGCGCTGATGCAGGCCGTCCGCCACCACGTCGAATATGATGCTGCCGTCTTCGTTGTCCGTGCGGTCCATCGTGACGTCCTTACCGCGGCAGTATGTCCGCGCGACGGCCTCCGGGTCCGAGGTCTCTACCTCACTGACGAACACGTCGCGCATCTGGTTGTTGCTGCAGAGATTGAAGATCTCGCGGATCAGTTCGTAGCGCATGCCTCTGTCCTTTCCGGAGGGTCCTCCAGCGTAAAGCGGCCGATCTTACAGCTGCGGTATTCCTCCAGCAGCACACGCGCCATGCGCTCCGTGTCGATCTCGCCGCGCGCCAGCAGGAAGCCGCGGCGGCGGCCCGCCTCGGTCAGCAGATCATAGCCGAAGGCGTCCTCCGGCGGGTCGAGCTTATAGCGGGCGCGCATGGCCTCGGGGTAACGCGCCCAGAGCATGGCCGCCAGATGGCAGGCCAGCGTCTCCACATCCAGTACGTCGTCCTTGACCGCGCCGGTATAGGCCAGCCTGCGGCCGACCTCCTCATCGTCGAATTTCGGCCAGAGGATGCCCGGCGTGTCGAGCAGCAGAAGGCCGCTGTCCACCGTGACCCACTGCTTGCCGCGCGTGACGCCGGGGCGGTTCTCCGCCTTTGCGCCCTTGCGCCCGGCGATCTGATTGATGAAGGTCGATTTTCCCACGTTCGGGATGCCGACGATCATCAGCTTCAGTGCGCGGCCGGTCTGTCCCTTGTCCGCATAGCGCTGCAGCTTCTCCGCCAGCATGGAGCGGACGGCGGGCACGAAGCGGTCGATGCCGCGGCGGCTCTTGCAGTCCGTGCGCACAACGGTCATGCCCTGCGCCTGCCAGTAATTCTGCCAGACGTCCGTAGCGGCCGGATCGGCCAGATCGATGCGGTTGAGGATCATCATGCGGGGCTTCTGCCCGCAGATGGCGTCAATGTCCGGGTTCCGGCTGGAAAACGGGATGCGTGCGTCCACGATCTCGCAGACGGCGTCCACGAGCTTGAGGTCAGCCTCCATATTCCGCCGGGTCTTGGTCATGTGGCCCGGATACCACTGGATATTCATGCGGTCATCCATTGTCCAGCGCTCCGATCCGTCCAAAGTCGCGCGAAGCGCTCTCGCCGCAGCCTGGGAACAGAATGCACAGCACCTTGCCGATGACCTGTGATTCCTCGATCTGCCCAATGGAGGCATAGCGGCTGTCAGCAGAGCGGTTGCGGTTATCGCCCATCACGACGAGGCAGCCCTCGTCCACGGTCAGGGGGAAGCTCGTGCGGTCATAGTAGGGCTGTACCATCGGTTCCAAGATATAGGGCTCGTCCAGCGGCTCGCCGTCGACGTAGACCGTGCCATAGCCGTTTCCGTCATAGAGGATATCCACGGTCTGACCCTCCGTGGCGATGACGCGCTTGACGATCGGCTCGCCGTTTTCAAAGCTCTCCTTGCGCGCGACGATGACGTCGCCCTGCTCGAGGTCGCCCATAAACAGATTGCTCAGCAGTGCCACATAGTCGCCGTCCTGCAGCGTCGGCATCATGGACGGGCCGTCCACGCCGACGAGACGGACGAAGAACACAAACACGATCGTGATCGCGGCCAGAATATAGACAAGGTCATGCAAAAGCGAGTAGCAGTCATAGAGCGGATTTTTCGGTTCCTTCTTCGGAGTCTGCTCCTGCAGGTCCTCCATCGGCTGCTCCGCGTCGAAATTCTCCATCAAAGTCATCCTTCCTGTCTGGCGGCAGGCCGCCATTCATTCAGAATAAATTATACACCAACTCGTTCCAGAAATAAAGCCCAAAAAACGGAGCTGCCGCAAATCCATGCAGCAGCCCCGAAATGGCGGTCGATAAAAATCAGAGATCCTTCAGCCGTGCTTCGCTCTCCTCGAGCTGACGCAGCAGGGCGGCGTACTTTTCGGCCTTCTCCTGCTCTGCGCGGACGACCTGCTCCGGTGCCTTTGCGGCAAAGCCCGGATTGCCAAGCTTAGCCTGCACACCGGCAAGGCCCTTCTGGACCTTCTCCTTCTCCTTGGCGATGCGGGCGAGCTCCTTGTCCACATCCACAAGCTCCTCCATCGGCAGGAACAGCTTGGCGTCGTGCGTCACGCAGGACACCATGGAGCCATGGCCCTCCGGCTCCTCAGCCAGGACGACAACGCGCTCGGCATAGGCCAGACGGGTGATGAACGGGATACCGGCAGAGAACAGATCCTGCTTCTCCGTGACGATATAAAGCGTCGTGCGGCGCGCAGGCGGTACATTCATCTCGGCGCGGCGGTTGCGCACGGCGCGGATGGCCTGCATGATGCTCTCCATGCCGTCCTCCTCCGCCTGGAAGCAGAGATCCTCGCGGTACTTCGGCCATGCGGCGACGATCAGTGCCTCGCCCTCGTGCGGGATGGCCTGCCAGATCTCCTCTGTGATGAACGGCATGAACGGGTGCATCAGGCGCAGGATCTGGTCGAGCACATACAGCAGCACCTGCTGGGCAGAGCGCTTCTGAGCCTCGTCCTCGCCATAGAGGCGGGCCTTTGTCAGCTCGATATACCAGTCGCAGTAGCTGTCCCAGATGAAGTCATAGATCTTCTGGACGGCGACGCCGAGCTCATACTTGTCGAGGTTCTCCGTGACGTCGGCAATGAGCGTATTGAGCTTCGAGAGGATCCACTTGTCGGACGTCTCGAGCTCGGACAGGGCGGGCAGCTCGTTTTTGTCGATGCTGAGGTTCATCATGACATAGCGGCTGGCGTTCCAGAGCTTATTGGCAAAGTTGCGCATGGCCTCGCAGCGCTCGATATAGAAGCGCATGTCGTTGCCGGGCGAATTGGACGTGAGCATGTTCATGCGCAGAGCGTCCGAGCCGTAGCGGTCGATCATCTCGAGCGGATCGATGCCGTTGCCGAGGGACTTGGACATCTTGCGGCCCTTGTCGTCGCGGACAAGGCCGTGAATCAGCACGGTGTGGAACGGCGGGCGGCCCGTTTGCTTGCAGGCCGAGAAGATCATGCGTGCGACCCAGAAGAAAATGATATCATAGCCCGTCACGAGCACATCCGTCGGATAGAAGTACCGGAAGTCCTCCGCATTCGTGTCCGGCCAGCCGAGGGTCTCGAACGGCCACAGCGCCGAGGAGAACCAGGTGTCAAGCACGTCCTCATCGCGGGTGATATGCTTGCTGCCACACTTTTCGCAGCAGGTCGCATCCTCGCGGGAAACGGTCATATGGCCGCAGTCGGCGCAGTACCACGCCGGGATCTGATGGCCCCACCACAGCTGACGGGAGATGCACCAGTCACGGACGTTCTCCATCCAGTTCGTATAAATTTTTGTGAAGCGCTCCGGAACAAACTTCGTCTCGCCGTCGTTCACAACGCGCAGCGCCTCTTCGGCCAGCGGCTTCATCTTTACGAACCACTGAGCGGAGATGATCGGCTCGACGTCGCGGTGGCAGCGGTAGCAGGTGCCGACATTGTGGTTATACGGCTCGACCTTCACGAGGTAGCCCTGCTCCTCGAGGTCGGCGACGATCTGCTTGCGCGCCTCATAGCGGTCGAGGCCCTGATATTTGCCGCCGTTCTCGTTGACGACACCCTTGTCGTCGAGGACGCGGATGACCTCGAGGTTGTGGCGCAGGCCGACCTCAAAGTCGTTCGGGTCGTGAGCCGGCGTCATCTTGACGCAGCCGGTGCCGAAGTCCATTTCGGCATAGTCGTCCGCCACGACGGGGATCTCCTTGCCGACGAGCGGCAGAATGACGTTCTTGCCGACGATGTCCTTGTAGCGCTCGTCGTTCGGGTTGACGCACACGCCGGAGTCGCCGAGCATGGTCTCGGGCCGGGTCGTCGCGATGATGACCTCGCCGGAGCCGTCTGCCAGCGGATAGCGCACATGCCACAGATGGCCGGGCTTGTCGACATATTCGACCTCGGCATCGGACAGAGCCGTGACGCAGTGCGGGCACCAGTTGATGATGCGGCTGCCCTTGTAGATGAGGCCCTGCTCATACAGGTTCACGAACACCTCACGGACAGCCTTCGAGCAGCCCTCGTCCATGGTGAAGCGGGCGCGGTCCCAGTCGCAGGACGCGCCGAGGCGCTTCTGCTGCTCGACGATACGGTCACCGTACTGATGCTTCCAGGCCCAGACGCGCTCGAGGAACTTCTCGCGGCCGAGGTCATAGCGGGTCTTGCCCTCCTTGCGCAGCTCCTCCTCCACGCGGATCTGCGTGGCAATACCGGCATGGTCCACGCCGGGGATCCAGAGGGCGGAATAGCCCTGCATGCGCTTGAAGCGGATGAGCACGTCCTGCATGGCAGCGTCCATGGCATGGCCCATATGGAGCTGGCCTGTGACATTGGGGGGCGGCATGACGATGGTAAAGGGCTTCTTGTCCGGGTCGCGCTCGGCATGGAAATAGCCGTTGTCTACCCAGAATTTGTAGAGCCGGTCCTCAACGTCGCGCGGCTCGTAGGTCTTTGGCAGTTCTTTCATAGTCTTCTCCTTTTTGACGATAAAAATCGCCCTGAGCTTCATAATATGCTCAGGGCGATGCAGATTACCGTGGTACCACCTGAATTCCCGCCATGGGCGGGCACTCTGGCTCTGTAACGGGAGCACCCGTGCGGCCTACTGCAGGTTCGGCACGCCCGCTCCGAAGCGACCTTCTCCCGACCTGCGCAGGGGCTTTCAGCAGCCGCCCCCTCTCTGCAGCGCGCGGATGGGATACTCCTCTTCTTCCATGCGTTTTCACTATGCGGTTATGATAGCCGAAAACCGGCCGGTTGTCAAGCGTTTTTGGGCAGATAGCCGCTCATTTCGGCGGCCATATCGTCCAGCAGCTTCATGGCTGCCGCGCGGTCGGCGTCGACGGCGGTCAGATAAATCTTGACCTTCGGCTCCGTGCCGGACGGACGCAGGATGACCGTACCCATCTCGCCGAGCTGAAGCACGAGCACATTGGACTTCGGCAGCGTGACCGCTTCCTCCGTGCCGTGGACGAGATCGCGCGTGACGCGCGCCTGATAGTCCGTGACGGACGTGACGGCGATGCCGCACACAGCCTTCGGCAGCTCGCGGCGCATCTGCGCCATAAAGCCAGCGGAAATTTCCATGGCGTCCGGACCCTGCAGCTCGCAGCTCAGCACGCGCGCCTCATGCCAGCCGAAGCGGCTGTAGAGCGCGTCCATGTGCTCGGCCAGATTCGTTCCCTCACGCTTGAGCGCGGCGGCGAGGTCGCACGTCAGCATGGAGGCGACGACGGCGTCCTTATCGCGGGCATACGTTCCCTTGAGGTAACCGCAGCTCTCCTCAAAGCCGAAGACGAAGCGGTTCTCCTCGTGCTTCTGCTCGAGGGTGAGGATCTCACCGCCGATGTACTTGAAGCCCGTGAGGACCCTGCGCATCTTCACGCCGTAGCTTGCGGCGATCTTGTCTGCCATCGGGGTCGAGACGATGCTGCGCACGGCGACAGGGTCTGCCGGGAGCGTGCCCGCCTTCTGCATCGTGCCGAGGATGTAGTCCAGCAGCAGGCAGCCCAGCTCGTTGCCGCTGAGCTTGCGGAAGCCGCCTTCCACCGGGACGGCCACGGCCACGCGGTCGCAGTCCGGGTCAGTGCCGAGGATGAGGTCCGGGTGCGTCTCGCGCGCGATCTTGTAGCTCTCGTTCAGCGCGGCGTCCGTCTCCGGGTTCGGATATTCGCAGGTCTTGAAATCGCCGTCCGGCTTTTCCTGCGCGGGAACGACGGCGACGTTCACGCCGATGCGGCCGAGCACGGTGCGGAACGGCTTGTTGCCCGTGCCGCACAGCGGCGTGTAGAGCAGATTCAGGTTATCGGACGGGACAGTGGCAAGGCGTTCGCCGAGAACGGTCTCATAGTAGCGCTCCCACAGCTCCGGCGCGATGAATTCCACGCCGCCTTCCGCAAGGAAGTCCTCAAAGCTCTTTTCCGCCGGGAGGAAATACGGGATTTTCTCGATCTCGGCAAACACGCGGGCCGCCGGCTCATCCGTCATCTGGCAGCCGTCCGGGCCGTAGCACTTGATGCCGTTATAGATGCCCGCGTTGTGGCTGGCGGAAACGACGATGCCGCAGCCGCAGCCGAGCTGGCGCACGGCAAATGAGAGCATCGGCGTCGGGGCCAGCTCGTGATAGACATAGACATGCACGCCGCGCTCCGCGAGGGCCACGGCGCACAGCTCCGCATAGCGGCGGGAGTTGTGGCGGGAGTCATAGCCGATGGCGCAGCGCTGCGGCAGTTCCGTCGAGGTCAGCCATGCGGCAAGGCCCTGCGCCGTGCGGCGAACGGTGAAGTCGTTCAGGCGATTCGTGCCGATGCCCATAATGCCGCGGATGCCCGCGGTGCCGAACTGCAGCTCTGCGCCGAAGCAGCCCTTGCGCTCCGTCTCGTCGTTCTGCATGGCGGCCAGCGCAGCGCGCCCGGCCTCATTCAGCGGCGCCTGCTCGCACCACTGCTGATAACGTTCCAGTTCCGTCATTTCTGCCTCCTGTAAGTTATGTAGTAACACGCCCCGCCCCAATGGGACGGGGCGCTGTGTCGTCCGGTTATTTCAAAAACGGTTCGATCAGGCGCTGCGTCTCCGCATCGCCCGCGCGCGTCTCCCGCAGCGATTGCAGAAGAGCCTGTGCCGCCTGCTCCGTCTCCGCCGGGGCGATGACGAGCACCGGCGTGCCGGTCTCTGCAAACGCGCCGTCCGCATCGCGGTGCAGCAGCACAATGAGCTGCTCCCCGGCCGCGTCGCACCAGAGCGTGTTGTCCTGCCAGAACATCCAATCCGAGTCGATGTCCGACGGCAGGATCAGGCTGTCCATGATGCGGCTGCCGTTTACGAATACGCCGCCCGGATCGTTTGCCTCAAAGGAATCCGCGTGATTCCGGAAAAGGTAGTGATACGAAATGCCGCTGATGAGGACGGTACAAGGCTCCGCGGAGCCATCCTCCTGCAGAGCGATCGCCTGCATCGTCCGGCTTTCCGTCTTTGCAATCGGCGTGTTCCAATACGAAATGATCACGGTCCCGAGAACCACGAGCGCGGCAAGCGCAATACAGGCTGCGGCAATGGCAGCTGCATGCTTTCTGTTTTCTGCGGTTTTCATATAGCACCTTCCCTTTCAGCATAAAACGGGTAATCGTTAACCACGGGTCACTTGAGATAAGGGGAGATCGCGTTTTTTGTCTCATCCGGGAGCGCTTCCTGCAGCGACTGTAAAAGCTCCTGTGCCGCCTGCTCTGACTCTGCCGGAGCGACGACGAGCGACTGCGTGCCGGGAAGCGGCAGGACGAGCGTGCTGCCGTCGGCTGCGATCCAGAACGGATCGGTATCCGCCTGCATTGTGAGCCACGGGTCAAAGGCGTCGTCCGGCAGGATAACGCCGGAGCAGACGCGCGTACCGTCGACATAGATGCCGCCGTCCGTCCCCGTCTCGAACGCGCCGACTCTGCCGCCGAGCAAATAGGAGCGAGACGTGCCCGCGATGCGCACGGTGCACGGCGTGGCCGAGCCGTCCGGTGCGAGGGTCATGCCCTGCATGGTCCACTCGTCGGCGCGCTCTGCCGCATGGTCGCGGTTGGATGCGAAGAAAATGCCGATGCCGCAGACCACAAGGAGCGCAGCCGCGACGGCGGTAATGAGAATACGGTTCCGGCTCATGGCGCCGGTTTACACGTCTTCGATGATCGCGGAGTTGTTCTTGGCCTGCGGATTGACGAGGGCGCGGAACTTCGAGCGGGAATTGCGGATCTCGCTCAGAGCCTCGGCGACGGCCTCCTCCGTGCGGCGCAGGGAATCGTCGACGTAGTCGTTCGTGACCTTCTTGAGCTCCTTGATCTTATCCTGCGCGGCGCGCACCATATCGTTGGCCTGATTCTTGGCCTCGAGGTAGATGGCCTCCTGCGAGACGAGCTGGCGGGCCTGTGCCTGCGCGGACTTCATGATATTCTCTGCCTCGCGCTTTGCGTTCGTAATGAGCTCGCTGCGGGAGTCCACGATGGTCTTTGCCTGCTTCAGCTCGCCGGGGAGCTGGTTGCTGATCTCATCGAGCAGGTCGAGGACCTTTTCGCGCTCAACAGCGCACTTATCGCTGCTGAACGGCACGGAGCGTGCGTCCTGCACCATTTCATACAGGGTGCCGATCAATTCTTCAATGCCGTGTTCGTTCATGATATTGCCTCCTAATCGTTGCCGCCGCCCGCCCCGGTCTTGCGGAGCAGGGTGATGGTCGTTTTTCCGTAATGATAGTCTTTTGAGCGGGTCAAGCCCGGAAATTCCTCCGCAAGCGGTTTGCCGAGGGGCCTTTCTGTGATAATTATACCACCATCCGACAAAATGTCAATTTCCGATAGGCGCTGAATCGCCGTTTCGAGGGATTTTTCTGCATAGGGCGGGTCGAGGAAGATCAGGCGGAATTTCCGCCTGCACCGCGCAAGATACTGTGTGAAATCCGCGCACACGACCTCTCCCCTGTCTTCAAAATGCGTACGGCGCAGATTCTCGCGCACAAGGGCCGCGGCGTCCTGCCGGTGGTCGACGAAAACGGCGCGTGAGGCCCCGCGGCTGAGCGCCTCGATGCCGAGCTGGCCGGTTCCGGCGAACAGGTCGAGTACGTCGCCCGCAATGTCGAACTGGATGATGTTGAACAGGGCTTCCTTCACGCGGTCCGTCGTTGGGCGCGTGAGCATGCCCTCCGGCGTTTTCAGCTTTGTGCCGCGCGCCGTTCCGGTGATAACTCTCATGGCTGTGTTTGCTCCTGTCCGTGAAAATGGTCATAGACCGCCTGCGCCTGCGGCGCGGGCAGCACCTCCTGCAGCTCCTCCCGGCTGGCGGCACGGATGGCCGCGAGCGAGCGGAAGCGGCGCAGGAGCTGATTGCGGCGCTTTTCCCCGATGCCGGGGATGGCATCGAGCTGCGAGCCGCGCACATGGCGGCTGCGCAGGGTGCGCTGATAGGTAATGGCGAAGCGGTGTGTCTCCTCCTGGATGCGCCCGATGAGGGCGAACACCGCCGGGCTGCTCTGGATGCTGATCTCCTGCCCGTCCGGCGTAACAAGGGCGCGCGTACGGTGGCGGTTGTCCTTGACCATGCCGAAGATCGGCAGGAACACGCCCATTTCCGACAAGGCGGCACGGACCGTCTCGGCGTGCACGGCACCGCCGTCGATGAGCAGGGCGTCCGGCCGCTCAGCAAAGCCGCTGTCGCCGTCGAGATAATGACGGAAGCGGCGGCAGAGCACCTGCCGCATGGAGGCGTAGTCGTCCTGATCCGTCAGGCCGCGCACCTGAAAGCGCTTGTAATCGCTCTTTTTCGGCTTGCCGTCCTCGAAGACCGTCATGGAGGCGACGATGTCCGTCCCCGCGATGTTCGAGATATCATAGGCCTCGAGGCGGCGCGGCGGTTCGCGCAGGCCGAGCATGCCCTGCAGCAGCACGAGCGTGCCGCTCAGGCGCTCTGCCTTTGAGGTAGCGCGCTCGGCCTCCTCGCGAGCGTTTTTCTCCGCCAGCTCCACGAGCCTGCGGCCGTAGCCGCGCTGCGGCGTGCGGATGAGCACATGCTTGCCGAGCTCCTGCAGCAGAAGCTCCTCGAACAGTGCGGCGTCGTCCATCTCCGCCGGGAGGAATATGCGGCGCGGCGCGGCCTTGCGCGTCAGATAGTACTGCTTGACAAGCGACGACAGCGCGTCGTCCGGCTCCTCCGGCACAGGCAGGACCTCATAGTCCTTATCCATGAGGTTGCCCTTGATAAAGTGCAGCACCGCGAAGCAGGCTTTCGCCTCCGTCTGGTACCAGCCGATGACGTCGGTGTCCGCCATCGTGCCTGCCGTGACGAGCTGCTTCTGCCCGAGCAGCTCAATGGCGCGCAGACGGTCGCGGTATTCCGCCGCGCGCTCAAAGCGCAGCTCCTCGGCCGCGGCCTCCATCTTCTCCTGCAGCTCCTGACACAGGCTCTGGTGCTTGCCCTCGAGCAGAAGGACGGCCTGCTCCAGCCGCGCGTGATAGTCCGCCTGCTGCATGCAGGGCCTGCACCAGCCGTCACAGCGCTCCATCTGATAGTTCAGGCAGGGCCGCTCCCTGCCGATATCGCGCGGGAATTTTTTGGAGCAGCCCGGCAGGCGGAACGTCGTACGCAGGGCGTCGATGACCTGCTGCGTGCGCCCGCGGCTTCCGTAGGGGCCGAAATAGCGCGCGCCGTCGTCCGTGACGCGCGTGGCCAGCGTGATGACGGGATAGGCCTCACGCAGGTCGACGCGCAGGTAGGGGTAGCCCTTATCGTCCTTGAGCAGGATGTTGTATTTCGGCATATAGTGCTTGATGAGCGAGCATTCGAGCACGAGCGCCTCAAACTCCGTCGCGGCGGCGATCGTCTCGAAATGATCGACATTCGACACCATTTTGCGCGTTTTTGCATTATGCGCCGCCGTATCCTGAAAATACTGGCTGACGCGGTTTTTCAGTTTTTTTGCCTTGCCGACGTAGATCACGGTCCCGGCGGCGTTTTTCATCAGATAAACGCCCGGCTCATAGGGCAGCGACAGCGCGGCCTGCTTCAATTCCTCACGGGTCATGCTTGCTCCATTCTGACGAGAAAGCTGCCCCAAACGCCGCCGATTCCGTGCGTTTGGGGCAGCCGTTCATGTTGAGCGGATCAGAAAATATCCTTGACGAGCATCTGCGCCAGCGTCTTGACGGCCGCTTCCTCGTCCGGGCCTTCGGCGATCAGCGTGACCTCCGTGCCCGTGGTGATGGCCATGGAGAGTACGCCCAGCAGGCTCTTGGCATTGATCTTCCGGTCGTCGACCTCGATCCAGATGCTGGAACGGAATTCATTGGCCTTCTGAATGAAAAACGTAGCCTGTCTGTTGTGCAGACCAGACTCACACTTGACCACCGATTTTTCTGTATACATCCTGTGTCACTCCTTCAAATTTGAGGCTGCGCGAGGTGATATGCTTCTCTTAGAATATAACAAAACAGGGGCATTTGTCAACTGTTTTCTCAAGTTTGCCGGGATTTCCCGTCAGGCCAGCTCGGCGATGGTCACACCGTCCTCGCCCTCGCCGTAGACGCCGAGGCGGTAGCGCTTCACGCAGCGATTGCGCTTCAGCTCGTCCTGCACGGCCTTGCGCAGGACGCCCGTGCCCTTGCCGTGGATGATACGCACGGAGGCGAGATTGGCCATCATGGCGTTATCGAGGAAGATATCCAGCGTAGCAACGGCCTCGTCAGCCGACATGCCGCGCAGGTCCAGCTCCGTTGAGGCGCCCGCGCTGCGGAAGACGCGCTGGCTTCGCTCGATGATCTTCTTGGCCTGCTGCTTCGTCTCCTCGATGAGATATACCTCGTCCGGCTGCGCCGTGACCTTCATGATCCCGGCCTGCAGCAGATAAGAGCCGTCCTTGTTAATGGCCAGCACGCTCGCTCGGGTGCCGAAGCGGACAAGCTCGACCGTGTCGCCGACGCGGATGGCACGCGCGGCCTGCGGGCGGGACTTCGGCGCGTCGTCATGCCCGGCAAGGCGGTCCTCTGCCTCGTTGAGCCTGCGGCGCAGCTCGGTCTGCTTCGCGTTCGAGCCCTGCACGTCCGCGTTTTCCCGCAGCTGCTTGCGCAGCTGCTTCAGCTCGTCTGCGACCTCGTTCGAGGTGCGGCGGGCATCGTCGATGATGCTCTGCGCCTCGGCGCGGGCCGCACGCACGGCTTTTTCGCGCTCGCGCTTGATCTCGGCGTAATAGGCCTCGGACTTCTCCTTCATCTGCTCCGTTTCCTGGCGCAGGCGCTCGGCCTCGAGCTTTGCGGCCTCCATCTGCTGGCGCTGCTGCTCGAGCTGGTTCAGGACGTCCTCAAAGTTGCGGTCGTTTTCGTTCACAAGGCCCTTTGCCTTGTCGATGATCGGCTCCGGCAGGCCGAGGCGGCGGGAAATGGCAAAGGCGTTCGATTTGCCGGGGATGCCGATGAGCAGGCGGTAGGTCGGCCGCAGCGTCTCCACGTCGAACTCGCACGAGGCGTTCATGACGCCCTCCGTGCGCATGGCATAGAGCTTCAGCTCGGCATAGTGCGTCGTGGCGGCCACGCGGCTGCCGCACTGGCGGCAGAACTCGATGAGCGCATTGGCGAGCGCCGCACCCTCGGCCGGGTCCGTGCCCGCGCCCAGCTCATCGAACAGCACGAGCGTGTCGCGGTCACAGCCGGCAACGATGTCGACGATATTCTTCATGTGGGCGGAGAAGGTGGACAGCGACTGCTCGATGGACTGCTCGTCGCCGATGTCCGCCAGAACCTGCCGGAAGACGGAAATGGCGCTGCCGTGGTCGGCCGGGATATGCAGGCCGCACTCCGCCATCAGCGTCAGAAGGCCGATGGTCTTGAGCGTAACGGTCTTGCCGCCGGTGTTCGGGCCGGTGATGATGAGCGTGTCGAAATCCGAGCCGAGCCGCAGCGAGACGGGAACGACCTTCTTGCGGTCGATGAGCGGATGGCGCGCCCGCACGAGTTCCAGACTGGCGTTCGTGCGGATCTCCGGCTCCATGCCGTCCATCTTGTGCGACAGGCGCGCGCGGGCAAAGATGCAGTCGAGCTGCACGAGCATCTCATAGCTGTGGCAGATGCCCTCGCGGAACGAGGCCGCCTCGGCCGACAGTGCGGCCAGAATGCGTTCGATCTCCTTCTTCTCGCGGATCAGCAGCTCGCGCAGGGCGTTGTTCGCATTCACGGCGGACATCGGCTCGATGAAGAACGTGCTGCCCGTCGAGGACACATCGTGGACCAGACCGGGAATTTCACTCTTGTATTCGCTCTTGACCGGCACAACATAGCGGTCGCCGCGCAGCGTGATGATCGGGTCACGCAGATACTTGGAAAAGCTCGGCGAGGAGATGATCTTCTGCAGCGAATCCTTGACCTTTGCGCTCTGGATGCGCATATGGCGGCGGATATCCGCCAGCTCGCTGCTGGCCGCGTCGGCGATCTCCTCCTCGGAGAGAATGGAATTCGTGATCTTCTCCTCAAGATAGCGATTCGGCGAAAGCTCCTGAAAATAGACGTCCAGCACAGTCGGCTCGCCGTCCTCGCTGTAATAGGCCTTGACATTGCGGATGCAGCGCAGCACACCCGCAATGCGCAGCAGCTCCACCGGCGTCAGGCAGCCGCCGCGGTCAGCGCGCTCGAGGCTGGCTGCCACGGGCTTGAGCTCATGGAAGCCCGGCGCGCCCTTGCGGACGATCATGCCGCAGGCCGCCGTCGTCTGCTGCTGGAGCAGGCGGATCTCCTCTGCATCGTCCAGCGGCAGCAGGGCGCGGCAGCGGTCCTTACCGTCCTCGGAGTTCGCGCAGTCTGCAAGCTGAGCCAGCACGTTGTCCAGCTCGAGCTTGCGCAGGGATTTTTCGTATAGTTCTGTCATGGTACGGGTACCTCAGATATGGATTCAAAGAAATAGAGATTTATAGAAATCCAGCGTGGAAAAGCCGCGCTCCAGCCGCGTGCAGAGATAGCTCTCCGTGATCTGCCCCAGCTCGGAGAGCGACGGTTCCGCAAGTCGGAACGAAAACACGCGCGAAGATGGCGCGGAGTCCAGATAGCGCAGGGCGGCGCGCGTCCCGGCACTCATGGGAAGACGGATGTCGTTCTCTTCCTCCGTGCGGCAGGCAGCGCACTGCAGCACGCCCTGTGAGATATTGAAGCGATCCGGCTCCGGCGCTCCGCACACGGCGCAGCCGCGCAGGTCCGGCTCATAGCCGCTCAGGCACATGGCGCGCAGCTCAAAGACCGCCTTGACGAGCTTCTGCGGCAGGCCGAGCCTGCCGAGCGCATAGAGGGCGTTGAGCAGCAGTGATACGAACGGCGGATTCTCCTCGCCCTCCGGGCTGAGCACGTCCGCGGCCTGCGCAAAATAGGACGCCAGCGACAAAAGCTCCAGATCGTTCCGCAGCTCCGGAAACATCTCCTTTGCCGTGGCCTCCGTAACGACATAGCGCCCGCCGCGCTCGAGCAGCGTGAACTCGGAATAGGCCAGCAGTTGGCAGGCCGCCTTGCTGCGGCTGCGGCTGCTGCGGACGCCGCGCGCCCGCACAGTCAGCTTGCCGTATTCGCGCGTCAGCACGGTCAGCAGCTTATCGCTGTCCTGATAGGCGACCTCGCGCAGGACGATGCCGTCTGTTTTGATGTACATGCTCCGACCTCCTGCCGGGCTTTGCGGGACGGCTCACCGC
>NZ_DBFZUT010000011.1:0-73579 GCF_048519415.1 Faecousia sp.
TTCCGGCTCCGGCGGCTCGTCGTTCGGCGGCGGCGGGGGAAAGTTCTGATACTGATTCCTGATTAAAACATTTAATCAGGAATCCCGTGTGCTACGCACACTCGCATCGTGCTGACGCACGCTGCGCCGTCTCATGCAGAATCTGACGCGCCCTCGGCGCTATAAAAAGCTTTTAAAGCTTTTTATCAGATTCTAGTATGAGGCAGCACCCGAGAATATGCACCAAGCCGGAGGCACTGCCTCCGGCTTGCGGTGGTTTTCTGGGAAAATGAGGGTATCGATGGAGCGTTGTAGGGGAGCGGCATGCCGCTCCCGGCGCAGCACCGGCACAATCAACAGGCTGTCGTTAAAATGGTAAAAGCCTCCGATTTGTCATTGCGAGGAGGCCGCAGGCCGACGTGGCAATCTCGCAGTACAATGGTAGATAGCAGGAAGGCCTCGGCGAATTCGCAAGCTGTTGCAGGAGATTGCCACGGGCGCAAAGCGCCCTCGCAATGACAATTCGGGGGCAGTCGCCATTTTAACAGCGGCTTGTATCGGCTGCAAGTGCAGCGCCGGGCCTGGCTGTCCTCGCCCCTACAATGGCGGGTGCAGGACGCCAGCCTACAGTCCCATTGTCCTCTGCAGCTTCTTCAGCGCATTCTCAAACTCCTCCGGGAGGGGGCAGGAGAGCGTCATCTCCTCGCCGGTGCGGGGGTGCAGGAACGTCAGCTCCTTCGCGTGGAGGCACTGGGAATGCAGGCCGAGCTCCGGCTTGCCGATGCCGTAGACCGGGTCTCCCGCGATGGGGTGGCGGATCCACGCCATATGCACGCGGATCTGGTGCGTGCGGCCGGTCTCGAGGCGGCAGCGCAGGTGAGTATACTGCCCGTAGCGCGTGATGACCTCCCAGTGCGTCACGGCTTCGCGGCTGTTCTTCTCCGTGACGGCCATGCGCTTGCGGTCGCGCGGGTCGCGGCCGATGGGCGCATTGACCGTGCCGCTGTCCTCGCGGAAGCCGCCGCGGACGATGCACTCATAGGTGCGGCGCAGCGTGTGGTCGCTGAGCTGAGCGGCAAGGCGCTGGTGGGCAAAATCGTTCTTCGCCACGATGAGCAGGCCGGTCGTGTCGCGGTCGATGCGGTGGACGATGCCGGGGCGGCGCTCGCCGCCCACGCCGGACAGGCTGTCGCCGCAGTGATAGAGCAGGGCGTTGACGAGCGTGCCGTCCTCGTGCCCGGCGGCCGGGTGAACGACAAGCCCCTTCGGCTTATTGATGACGAGCACGTCCCCGTCCTCATAGACGATATCGAGCGGGATATCCTGTGCGGCGGTCTCGACGGGCCGCGCCTCCAGCAGGGTGACGGCGTAGACGGCCCCGGCCTCCGTGCGCGCGTTTTTCCGCACGGGCGCGCCGCCGCAGGTCACGCCACCCTCAGCGAGCAGGCGCTGCACGGCGCTGCGGGTCAGCTCCGGCAGGCAGCCCGCCAGAAAGACGTCCACGCGCAGGCCATCCTGCGCTGCTGTGAATTCCATAATAAGCCCCCTCAGAGCCGCAGCGTGTCGCGCACGTCGCCGGAGAGCGTCTTCCAGGTGAACACGCCGTCCTCCAGCGTCATATAGCCATGCCAGCTCCCGGCCTTCGGGATAGAGACGGAGCCGGGATTCAGGACATAGACGCCGTCGCGCAGGGTGCGGCGGGGGATGTGCGTGTGGCCGTGGAGCAGGACGTCGCCCGGATGCAGGGGCGGCAGATGGTCCTCGTTAAAATGGTGGCCGTGCGTGGCATAGATGAGATGGCCCGCCGACTCGAGCAGGCAGTAGTCCGCAAGAACGGGGAAGGGCAGCACCATCTGATCGACCTCGGCCTCGCAGTTGCCGCGCACACAGAAAATGTCGGCCTGCCGCTCCTGCAGCAGGGCGATGACCTCCTTCGGCGCATAGCCCTCGGGCAGGTCGTTGCGCGGGCCGTGATACAGCAGATCGCCGAGGAAGAGCATACGCGGCGCTTCCTCGCGCTTCCAGGCCTCGAGGAGCCGGCGGCAGTAGTGGGCAGAGCCGTGCAGGTCCGAGGCAATGATCCATTTCATGGTTTCTTCGTTCCTTTCCGTTGCAATTCTCCCCCGATCATACCACAAATGCGGCAAAACGGCAAGGAAAAACCTCTGGGGCAACAGCGCACAATTGCATCTTCGGCCTTCGCCGGATCTTTTTTCGCCGATCTATCGGCTCGAAAGGCCTGATGTATTGCGCAGCCGTTGGCGGCTTTGCCCCCTGCGGATACACAAAGCACTCTGCACGTTTCAAGCCTTGTCTCGACAAAAAGCTCTCGCCGAACGCTCTCGAGAAATAACGCACTGCTTCCCGAATTATTTCGGATATCAGGGTTGACAAAGTCGCAGTTTTCCCCTATACTGGATATTAGATTTTACGAAAGGAGGCGCGCAGAATGTCCTATCTGTTCTTTACATCGGGTTCTATTTTGGTCCAGGGGACCGGTCTGTCGGTTTTGCGCGCCCGGAAGCGGGGATAAAAGGCCCTGTTTTGTTCCTTGTTGTGCGCTTCTCCGGCAGGAGAGGCGTTTTTTATTTATTGCGGCAGTGCCGCATGATAGCAGCTTCGGCCTTCGCCGGACCTTTTTCGCCGAATACTCTCGCTGAATCATGCGGTCCTGCCTTTGAGAGAGAAGGCCGTTACAGTCAGCATATCAACATCCCCCGGCAATCAGAAAAAAGGAGAGATCTTCTATGGAAACGCAATCGATCCCGTGGCGGGAGAAGGTGCAGCTCATCGTGCGCTTTCTGCGCGGCAGCATCCACTATTTTGTCGTGGCCCTGCTGTGCGCCTGCCTCGGGATGGTATTCAATGCCCTCACGCCGCAGGTCATCCGCCTGACGGTGGACTCCATCCTCGGCGCGGAGCAGCCGTCGCTCCCGGCGTTTCTGCAGCCGCTTCTGCCGCTGCTGCAGGCGCAGAAGCTCCACGCGCTGTGGCTCGCGGCCGCGGCCGTACTGCTGCTGGCCCTGCTGCGCGGCTTCTGCAACTACGGCCAGCGCACGCAGCTTTCGCGCGGGTCGGAGTCGTTCGTCAAGCGCATCCGCGACGGGCTGTATGACCACATCCAGCACCTGAGCTTTTCGTGGCACACGGCCCACTCCACGGGCGAGATCATCCAGCGCTGCACCTCGGACGTCGACGTCATCCGCACGTTCGTGTGCAACCAGCTCGTGGAGGTCGTGCGCACGGTCTTCCTCATCATTTTATATCTCGTCATCATGTTCCGGATGAACGTGCAGCTGTCGTTCGTGGCGCTGGCGTTCATCCCGATCGTCGGTCTGTCGTCCGGTGTGTTCTACCGGCGCATCTCCGGCCGCTTTCAGGCGGCGGACGAGGCCGAGGGCGACCTGACGACCTGTGCGCAGGAGAACCTGACCGGCGTGCGCGTTGTGCGTGCCTTCGGCCGCGAGCGCTTCGAAACGGACCGCTTCTGCGAAAAGAACGAGAAATTTGCCAGCCTGTGGATTCGCCTCGGCCGCCTGCTCTCGGTCTACTGGGCCTCCGGCACGCTGCTGACGTGCCTGCAGGTCATGGTCATCATCGTCTGCGGCATCGTCGAAAGCGTGCACGGCAATATGACGCTCGGCGAATTTCTCGCCTTCATCAGCTATAACGAGGCCCTGTCGTGGCCGGTGCGCTCGCTCGGCCGCGTGCTTTCGGACATGAGCAAGGCGGGCGTGTCGCTTGACCGCGTGGGCTATATCCTGCGCGCGCCGGAGGAGAAGGACGCGCCCGAGGCCGCGCCGCACAGCGCGGCGGGTGACATCGTCTTTGACCATGTGACGTTCGGCTACGGCGAGACGCCCGTGCTGCAGGACGTCTCGTTCACGATTCCGCAGGGAAGCACATTTGCCATCCTCGGCGGCACCGGCTCGGGCAAGAGCACGCTCGTGCATCTGCTCGACCGGCTGTACGACCTGCAGGAGGGCCGCATCACCATCGGCGGCGTGGACATCCGCAGCTTTACGCGCGAGAGCCTGCGCAGCCAGATCGGCCTTGTGCTGCAGGAGCCGTTCCTGTTCTCGCAGACCATCCGCGAGAACATCGCCGCCACGCGCCCCGGCGCGCCGCAGGAGGAGCTGCGCAGCGCCGCGGCCATTGCCTGCGTGGACGAGGCCATCTGCGAATTCCCGGAGGGCTATGAGACGCTCGTGGGCGAGCGCGGCGTGACGCTGTCCGGCGGGCAGAAGCAGCGCGTGGCCATTGCGCGCATGCTGATGCAGAGGGCGCCCATCATGGTGTTTGACGATTCGCTCTCGGCCGTGGACGCCGAGACGGACGCAAAGATCCGCGCCGCCCTGCACGAATCGCTCGGCAAGGCGACGGTGCTGCTCATCTCCCACCGCGTAACGACACTCATGCAGGCCGACTGCATCCTCGTGCTCGACGGCGGCCGCGTCTCGGAGCTGGGCACACACGCCGAGCTCATCGCCAAGCCCGGCATTTACCGCGATATCTATGACATCCAGATGAGCAGCGACGACCGCCGCCTGCTCGGAAAGGAGGGAGTCTGATGCCTGCCTTTGATGAACAGGACTATACCAAATCGTTCCAATGGGGCATCTGGAAGCGCCTGATGCCCGTCATGCGGCCATACCGCCGCGATTTTGCGGGCATGTTCGCCTTCAACCTGATCACGGCCGCCATCGACGTCGTGCTGCCGCTGTTCCAGCGCTATGCCATCTCAAATTATATCGAGGCCGGGACGCTGTCGGGCCTGCTGCCCTACACGCTGTGCTATTTCGGCGTCATCCTGCTGCAGGCCCTGTCCGTTGTGGCCTTTGCGCGCAACTCCATGAAGATCGAGATGTGCGCCGGGCGCGACATGCGCGCGAACCTCTTCACACACCTGCAGACGCTGTCGTTCTCGTTCTATAACGTCACGCCGGTGGGCTATCTGCTCAGCCGCGTCATGAGCGACACCTCGCGCATTGCCTCCATGGTCGCGTGGAACCTGACGGATATCCTCTGGGCCATGTTCTATGTGCTCGGCACGTTCGCCGCGATGCTGCTGCTCAACTGGAAGCTCGCCCTTGTCGTTATCGTCATCGTGCCGGTCATCGCCGTGCTCACGGGCTATTTTCAGAATCGCATCCTGCACTGGAACCGCCGCGTCCGCAAGCTGAACTCCCGCATCACCGGCGCGTTCAATGAGGGCATCACCGGCGCGAAGACGTCGAAGACCCTCGGCATCGAGGAGCAGAACACGGCCTCGTTCCGCGCGCTGACGAAGGAGATGCACGACTGCGGCATCCGTGCTGCGCGGCTGAACGCCGTGTATATCCCCCTCGTGCTGTTCTGCTCCACGGCGGCCGTGGCCATCGTGCTGCTGCGCGGCGGCTATATGGTGCAGGAGCAGGTGCTGCAGATCGCCACGCTCTCGGCCTTCACGACCTACGCCGTCGGCATTTTCGAGCCGATCCAGATGACGGCCGCGAATATCGCGGAATTCATCTCCCTGCAGGCCTCCATCGAGCGCGTGACGGGCCTGCTGGACGAAAAGCCGCAGATCGCCGACACACCGGAGGTCATCGCCCGCTACGGCGATGCCTTCCACCCCAAGCGCGAAAACTGGGAGCCGCTGCGCGGCGACATCGAGTTCCGCGACGTCACGTTCCGCTACCCGGACGGCGGCGAGGACGTGCTGTCGCACTTCTCGCTGAAAATCCCCGCCGGGACGACCGTTGCCATCGTCGGTGAGACCGGCGCGGGCAAGAGCACACTCGTGAATCTCGCCTGCCGCTTTTTTGAGCCGACCTCCGGCCAGATCCTCATCGACGGCCGGGACTACCGTGAGCGCAGCCAGCTGTGGCTGCACTCGAACATCGGCTATGTGCTGCAGAATCCGCATCTGTTCTCCGGTACGATCCGCGAGAACATCCGCTACGGCCGTCTGGACGCCACGGACGCCGAGGTCGAGGCAGCGGCGCGGACCGTTTCGGCCGATCAGGTCGCAGCCAAGCTCGAAAAGGGCTGGGACAGCGACGTCGGCGAGGGCGGCGACCGCCTGTCCACGGGCGAAAAGCAGCTGATCTCCTTTGCGCGCGCCGTGCTGGCCGATCCGCGCATCTTCGTGCTCGACGAGGCGACGTCCTCCATCGACACGCAGACGGAGCAGCTTATCCAGAACGCCATCGACCACCTGCTGCGCGACCGCACGTCGTTCCTGATCGCCCACCGCCTGTCCACCATCCGCAAGGCAGACCTCATCCTCGTCGTGCGCGACGGCCGCATCGTCGAGCAGGGCAGGCACCTGGAGCTGCTGCAGAAGGGCGGCTATTACCACGACCTCTATACCCGCCAGTTTGCCGAAGAAAGCGCCGCAAGAATTTTGAAGTAAGGCAGTGAAATTGTAGGGGCCGGGCTGTCCCCTCCCGGTGCCGCACCAGCGTAATAAACAGGCTGCCGTTAAAATGGTAACGGCCCCCGACTTGTCATTGCGAGGCCCCAACGGGGCCGTGGCAATCTCGGGAAGGCAGTTGCGTTTTCGCCGGGACTTTTCCTGTGAACCAGCCGGGTACTGCGAGATTGCCACGTCGCTTCGCTCCTCGCAATGACACGTCAGGGTGGCGCGGCGGTGCACCAGCGCCCTTCTGCGGTTGAATTGTCCCCTACAAGGCGCTCAATGAGCGCCGCTACAGACGCAATCGGTTGGTACGTTTTATCGTTACCCTGTACGGGCTGCAAGTGCCTGCACGAGATTCCCACGTCGCTTCGCTCCTCGCAATGACAAACCTGAGGCCGGTTCCATTTTAACGGCGGCCGATGCGGACTGCAGGTGCACCGTCGGGAGGGGCATGCCCCTCCCCTACAATGGCGTGTGCAATTGGCCGGGCGCCGCTGCAACGCGCCAACGAACCCCCTACAAAAAACCGGGGCGGGATGATGTTCATCCCGTCCCGGTCGTTTTTTCAGGATTCCTGTTCGTCTGGGACGCGCGCCTGCTTCAGGGAACGGCCCGCGCTGCGGAAAAACACCCCTGCGGCATGGACGAGCAGCTTGCGCGTATCCTCGTCCAGCCCCTTGGCCGAGCGCAGCAGCGCCAGCGCGCGGGAAAAGCGATTCTCCTTCAATTCATGCAGCGTCTCGGCGTTCGTTTCGCACAGCATGTGGTAGACCGTGTCGATCGTCCGCTCGCGCTGCTCCGGCTCCAGCCCGGCCAGCCACTGCTTGAGCGTCCGGTCGAGGAAGCGGCTGCCGTTCGTGACGGTCTCGAGCGTAACGAAGCGGTCGCGCAGCACCTCCCAGGTATAGAGATTGTGCTGGCCGAAGCCGTCGCCCGTGCTGTGGATGATGGTATAGGCCTCCTCGTGCTCGAGCAGCATGCCGACAATGGATGACTGCGGCACGAACGTCTGCACCCGCGCGCAGATACGCTGGTAGCCCGGCAGGGCGATCACCTCGGCGTCGAAGCCGGGGCCGTCGTTGTTATACACCGCCGCGATGCGCTCCTGCAGGGCTGCGGGGCAGAACGCTGCGGCATAGACCGCGAGGTTGCCGCCCTTGGAGTGGCCGCCGAGCAGGAACTCCCCCGGAAAGCGCAGCATGGCCGAGGCGGCATAATGCGCCGCGAGGCGCTGGGCCGGGACGGGGCAGGTGAAGGCCATGTTGAAATCCTCCTTCCAGCCGACGAGCGTGCCGTCCGTCCCGCGGAAGGCAACAAAATGCCGCCCGTCGCCGAGGGCGACGGTGATGGCCGCAAACTGCGTCTGGCTCTCGAGGTCGATTTGGTTTACATAATCCATGATCCGCATCTCGCAGAAGCGCTGGCTTGCCGCAAGGGCAGGGATGAACCGCCCGTCCTCCGGCAGGAGCAGCGGCGGCTTCGAAGCGAGGAGCTGCCGCATGAGCGCGCCGACCGGCGCCCCCTCCGGCGGGACGAGCCCGTCGAGCGGCAGGTAGGACAGGCGGGACAGCACAACGGCGTCCACGTCGCACAACGGCACGAGATCGAGCGTCAGATCGCCGCGCCAGTCAAGATAGTCAAACACATTCGCCATGCAGAGCACCTCCTGCGCCCATCATACCATATTTCGGGAGAAAAGAAAAGCGCGAGGCGGGGCGAATAGAAACGGAAAGTTTCCGGTTGTGCGTTGTAGGGGCGGGGCATGCCCCGCCCGGCGCCGCACCTGCGTACGGAACAGGCTGACATTAAAATGATAATAGCCCCCGAATTGTCATTGCGAGGAGCGAAGCGACGTGGCAATCTCGGGAAGGCACTTCCAGTTCGTACAAGGTGCCGATAAAAACGTACCAACCGATTGCGTCTGTAGCGGCGCTCAGTGAGCGCCTTCGGCAGTTGCAAATTTCCGGGGATTCCCGCCGACCGCACGCGCCTTGTAGGGGGCGGCGTCCTCGACGCCCCGTCGCGTAAGGCTGCCGTATTCGCCGGGAGTACCCTGTTATCCGGCTGGGTACTGCGAGATTGCACCCCAAGGGCACTTCCTCGCGCTTCGCGCTCAGGGCGCCACGTCGGCCTGCGGCCTCCTCGCAATGACAATTCGGGGGTGCATACCATTTTCACGATGGCCTGTACCGGACCGTGAGTACCGTGCCGGGAGGGGCATGCCCCTCCCCTACAGACTACCGTCGATGGCCTTCCCGCGGAATTACCGTTGCACTTTCCGCTGCCCTATGATAAGATAAGAGAAACGAAAGGGGGAAGGCCGATGCTCCGCGAGATCGTTCGCTTTGCCGTGCCCGGCTGCGCGCTGGCAGCCGCCATCTGGATGCTGGCGCGGTATTTTGCCGTGCTGCGCCCGCGCGCCGGGACGACGGAATGGATCGGCCGCCTGACGCCGCCGCCGTGGCAGCCGGTTTCGGGCTGCCCCCTGCACGGGATGGACGCCCCGGCGGCCCTGCTGCTGTGCCTTGCCGTGACGGGCCTGCGCCTGCTGGAGCATTGGCTGCCCTTCCATGCCCTGCCCGTGACGCCGGAGGCGCTGCTGCTGGTCCTGTTTGCCGGGCTGGCTGCGGGCTGCGCCCATTTGCTGCTGCGCCGCCTGCTGGGCGGGATGCTGCCCGCCCTGTCCGGCGCGCTGCTCTTCGGCCTGCTGCAGGACGGCTCCCTTGCCGTGACGGCAGCGCTGCTGGGCTATGTGCTCTGGCGCACGGCAAAGCGTCGCGGCGGGGGCTGGATCGTGCTGTCCGTGGTGTGCTTTGCCGCCGGGCTGCTGAAGGAGCGGGCGCTGCTTCTGCTGCTGCCGCTATATCCCATCGGCTATGTCTGCACGCGGCTCTCCCGCCGCACGGGCCTCGGCCGGTCGCTTGCGCTGACGCTCCCGCTGAGTCTGCTCGGCGCGCTGGGCGTGGCCGTGCTCGGCTGGTGGATGGCGGGGCGCGGCACGCCGCTTGAGGCGCTGCGTTCTTTCCGCTTCTATGAGGCGCTTTGGCCCGCGCTGTGCGGAAATGTCCGCGCCGCCGTGACGCTGCCGGGACGATTTTCGCCGACGGAGCTGGCGCTCGGTGCGCTTGCCGTTCTGACGCTGCCGGAGCTGCTGCACGGGCTTTGCCGCGGGCACGACCTTCGCTGCGCGATGATCCTGCTGCTGCTCGTCTCCGCTGCAGCGCTGTGGGCCCTCTCCGGCCTGTTCCTGCTGCCGTTGCCGCTGGCCATGGCCCTCGCGTGGGTCTGGCAGAGGCTGTGCGACCGCGGCGCGGCCGTCTCTGCGGCGGTCCCGGCCGCCGTGCTGGCGCTGTGCGCCGTCTCTTCCATCCTTTTTATGTTCTGATACAGGAGGTTATCTTATGAAAATTGCAATTGCCTGTGACCACGGCGCGCTGGCGCTGAAGGAGGCCGTGAAGGCCCATCTGACCGCGCGCGGTATGGAATGCGTGGATTTCGGCACGTTTACGAAGGACAGCTGCGACTATCCAGACTTTGCCCGCCCGGCGGCTGAGGCCGTCGCCTCCGGCGCATGTGAGCGCGGCATCGTGATGTGCACGACGGGCATCGGCGTTTCCATCACGGCGAACAAGGTGCACGGCATCCGCTGCGCCCTGCTGTCCGACCCGGTGTCCGCCCGCCTGACGCGCGAGCACAACGACGCGAACATGATGGCCCTCGGCGCCGGCTTCGTCGGCGAGCTGCTGGCGCTGGAGATCGTCGACACGTTCCTTGACACTCCGTTCTCGAACGGAGAGCGCCATAAGCGCCGCATCGAAAAGCTGATGGCCGTGGAGCAGGGCTGAGACGGCTCCCCATGACTCCGTGATGCTGTAGGGGCGGGGACAGCCAGGCCCGTCCGCGAAGCGGCAATCGGACGGCCAATTCGGTGCAATGCACCGTTCCCGGCGCCATGCTCCCCTGATATGTCATTGCGAGGAGGCCGCAGGCCGACGTGGCGCCCTGAGCGCGAAGCGCGAGGAAGTGCCCTTGGGGTGCAATCCCGGGAAGACAGTTACGATTTTGCCGGGGCTTTCCTGTGATCCGGCCGGGTACTGCGAGATTGCCACGGCCCCTTCGGGGCCTCGCAATGACACGTCAGGCGGGTGCGGCAGTGCACCAGCGCCCTTGCGCGGTTTAATTGCCCTGTACAGGGCGCTCACTGAGCGCCGCTACAGACGCAATTGGTACATACCATTTTAACGGCAGCCGGTACGAATCGGCAGTGCCTCCCCGAGATTGCCACGGGCGCAAAGCGCCCTCGCAATGACAATTTGGGGGGCATTTACCATTTTAACAATAGCCTGTACGGGCGGCAGGTGCGTCGCCGGGCGAGGCATGCCTCGCCCCTACTTTTTCACACATACCGGAGCAGCGGACAAATGTCCTTCTCCGCGGAGAAAACAGGCCGATTTTCGGGGAAAAAGTTTCAAAAAGCTCTTGCATTCCGGGTATTTCAGTGTTATAATAAGGACAATCTATAGTAGACTTTACTAAGAGAGGGGTTTTCCCCTCTCTTTTCTTCTGAAATTCTGCGCCGGTCCCCGGCAGGAAGGAAGCATTTCCATGAAGATCACCGATCAGGTTTGGGAGTTCGCCGAGCCGCTGGTCCAGGCCTGCGGCTGCAGCCTCTGGGACGTGGAATACGTCCGCGAGGGCGGCGAGTGGTTCCTGCGGCTCTACCTCGACAAGGAGGGCGGCGTGGACATCGACGACTGCGAGGCCGTGTCCCGCGCAGTCGACCCGGTCCTTGACGAAAAGGACCCCATCCCCGAGAGCTACCGCTTTGAGGTCTGCTCCGCCGGGCTGGAGCGCCAGCTCAAGCGTCCGTCGGACTTCGAGCGCTATCTGGGCGAGCCGGTGCTCGTCAAACTCTACCGCCCGCGCGACGGCCAGAAGGAGTTTCCCGGCCGCCTCGTGCGCTATGAGGACGGGGCAGTTACGATCGAGATGCGCGGCCGCGAGGTCACGTTTGACAAGGCGGAGGTCGCGCTCGTGCGGCTCCGCGTGGAGTTCTAATCACGAAGGAGAGAAATCATGAACGCTGAAATCTTTGCGGCGCTCCGCCAGCTGGAGAAGGAACGCGGCATCCCCGTGGATTACATGGTCGAAAAGATCACGCAGGCGCTTGTCGCCGCTTATAAAAAGGACCGCGACGGCTACACCGACAACGTCTACGTCGAGCTGACGGAGGACGCCATGCGCATGTATGCGCAGAAGGAGGTCGTCGACGAGGTCATCACCCCCGCCACCGAGGTCACGCTCGACGCCGCGCGCAAGGTCGACCCGCACGCACAGCTCGGCGATCTCGTGAACGTGGAGATCAAGACGCAGGCCTTCGGCCGCATCGCCGCCCAGACGGCCAAGCAGGTCATCATTCAGGGCATCCGCGAGGCCGAGCGCGGCATGATCTTCGAGAGCTTCTCCTCGAAGGAGCACGAGATCCTCACCGGCTCGGTGCTGCGCTTCGAGCCGAACGGCGACATGACCATCCGCATCGGCCAGGGCACGGACAAGACCGACGCCCTGCTGCCCGTCGGTGAGCAGGTCAAGACGGAGCATTTCGTCGAGGGCGACATGATCCGCGTCTATGTCATCGAGGTCCGCCGCAGCAGCCGCGGCCCGCAGGTCATGGTCTCCCGCACGCATCCGGCGCTCGTCAAGCGCCTGTTTGAGCTGGAGGTCCCGGAGATCAGCTCCGGCGCCGTGGAGATCCGCTCCATCGCGCGTGAGCCCGGCTCCCGCACGAAGATCGCCGTCCACGCGGCCGAGGAGAACATCGATCCCGTCGGTGCCTGCGTCGGCGCCCGCGGCGCGCGTGTCGGCGCGGTCGTAGAGGAGCTGCAGGGCGAGAAAATGGACATCGTCGTGTGGTCCGAGGACATCTGCCAGTTCGTGGCCTCCGCGCTGTCCCCGGCGGACGTCATCTCCGTCACGCAGCTGCAGCAGGGCGCAAAGGCCTGCCGCGTCATCGTGCCGGACGACCAGCTGTCGCTCGCCATCGGCAAGGAGGGCCAGAACGCCCGCCTCGCCGCGCGCCTGACCGGCTGCAAGATCGATATCAAGCCCGCCTCGCAGGCCGAGGCGCTGGAGGAAGCAGCTGCCGAATAATTTTCGGGAACTGCATATCATTCTGTCAAATCGTTTTCTTGAAAGGCCTCGGGCCTTTCCACAGTAGGATCGGAGGGGATGTACCGTGCCGAAGAAAGTGCCGATGCGTCAATGCCTCGGCTGCCGCGAAATGAAGCCCAAGCGTGAGCTGACCCGTGTGGTGCGCAGCCCGGAGGGGCAGGTCAGCCTCGACGCACGCGGAAAAGCGCCCGGACGCGGCGCTTATGTGTGCCGCAGCGCGGAATGCCTGAAGAAAGCAATGCGCTCGCACGCCATCGACCGCGCGCTGGGCGTAACGGTGCCGCAGGAGCTGTACGAAACCCTGCGTTTGGAAATGGAGGCGCTGCCGGATGGAACAGAATAGAAGTCTGGGTCTGCTGTCGCTCGCGCGCAAGGGCGGAAACATCGTCCTCGGCGAGGAGCAGGCGGGCGCAGCGGCCCGCGCCAGCCGCGCGCGGCTGATGCTGCTGGCCTCGGATGCCGGCGGCCACACCGTGCGGCGGGCCAAGAGCTTCGTGGCCGGGACGGCGCAGCCGCTGCTGACGCTGCCCTATACGCGCGACGAGCTGGGCGACGCCCTCGGCACGACGAGCTGCGCCATTGCCGCCATCACGGATGTGCAGCTTGCGCTGGCGTTTGTCAAGACGCTCGGCGAGCCGGAAAAGTATGCGGACCTGCTGCAGGAGCTGGACGAGCGCGTCAAGCGCGTGGAAAAGCGGCGCGCCGAGGAAAAGGCCCACCGCAGGAACGTCCGGCATGGGAAATCGTAAGTGTGTCAATCAGGAGGTGGCGAGAATATGAGTTTTGTGAAATACCGCGTGAAGGAGGTCGCCGCTGACTTTGGCGTGACGCCGAAGGATATTGCGGAGATCGTTGGAAAATATTTTGAGAAGCCGCGCAGCAACACGCAGGTGCTGACGGACGAGCAGCTGAACGTCGTGTTCGACGTGATCACGCAGAAGCACCAGATCGCTTCGCTGGAGCAGGTGTTCGCCGTGGCCCCGCAGGCAAAGAAGCCCGAGCCGAAGAAGGCAGAGGCCCCGAAGCCCGCAGCCCAGCCCGCACAGGGCAGCGCTCCGGCCGCAAATGCCGCGCCCGCTGCGCAGAGCGCCGACAAGGCCGCCAAGCCCCAGCAGGAGCAGCGCAAGCGCGAGCGCCGCGTCGTCGATACCTCTGCCGTCACCGTCAATGCCGACCGCTTTGACGACCGCGTGGACGTGCTCATCTCCGAGCGCGCGCAGAATTTCTCCGGCGGCAAGCAGAAGATCGCCAGCAAGAACAAGAATAAGACCAAGGGCGGCAAGAAGCCGGCCTTCGGCTCGAAGCAGCGCAACGAGGAGCAGGAGAAGATGCGCCGCCTGCGCCTGGAGGTCATCAAGAAGACCCCGCTGACCGTGAAGATCCCCGATGAGATCACCGTCGGCGAGCTGGCCTCCCGCATGAAGAAGACCGCGACCGAGGTCATCAAGACCCTGCTCAAGAACGGCGTCATGGCCACGATCAACCAGACCATCGACTTCGACACGGCGGAATTCGTCGCCACGGAGATGGGCTGCAAGGTCGAGCGCGAGGTCGTTGTTACCATCGAGGAGCGCCTCATTGACGATCATCAGGACACCGAGGACGAGCTCGTCCCGCGCAGCCCGGTCGTCGTCGTCATGGGCCACGTCGACCACGGCAAGACAAGCCTGCTCGACGCCGTCCGCAAGACGAACGTCGTCTCCGGCGAGGCCGGCGGCATCACGCAGCATATCGGCGCCTACACCGTCGAGATCAACGGAAAGCCCATCACCTTCCTTGACACGCCGGGCCACGCCGCCTTCACCTCCATGCGTGCCCGCGGCGCCATGTGCACCGACATCGCCATTCTGGTCGTTGCGGCGGACGACGGCATCATGCCGCAGACCGTCGAGGCCATCAACCACGCCAAGGCCGCGAACATCCCCATTATCGTCGCGGTCAACAAAATGGATAAGCACGGCGCAAACGCCGAAAACATCAAGCAGGAGCTCACGAAATACGACCTCATCCCCGAGGAGTGGGGCGGCGACACCATCGTCTGCCCGATCTCTGCCAAGACGGGCATGGGCATTGATCAGCTGCTCGAGATGGTCATCCTGACCGCCGAGATGCAGGAGCTCAAGGCCAACCCGAACCGCGCCGCGAAGGGCACCGTCATCGAGGCCCGCCTCGACAAGAACCGCGGCCCCATCGCCACGCTGCTCGTGCAGAACGGCACGCTCCACAAGGGCGACCTCATCATCGCGGGCACGGCCGTCGGCCGCGTGCGTGTCATGACGGACGACAAGGGCCGCGCCATCCAGTCCGCCGGTCCGTCCATCCCGGTCGAGATCACCGGCCTTGCCGAAACGCCCACGCCGGGCGATGAGTTCGACGCCGTCGCCGATGAGCGCATGGCCCGTCAGCTCGTCGAGCAGCGCAAGCAGGCCGAGAAGGATGCCGCCGCAAAGCAGGCCAGCAAGGTCACGCTCGACAACCTCTTTGCCAAGATGCAGGAGGGTGAGATGAAGGAGCTGAACCTCATCGTCAAGGCCGACGTGCAGGGCTCTGCCGAGGCCGTCCGCGCCAGCCTCGAAAAGCTGTCGAACGAGGAGGTCCGCGTGCGCGTGATCCACGCAGGCGTCGGCGCGATCAACGAGTCCGATATCCTGCTGGCCTCCACGGCCAACGCCATCGTCGTCGGCTTCAACGTCCGTCCGGACGCCGCCGCGCAGGCCTCGGCCCAGCGCGCCAATGTCGATATCCGCATGTACCGCGTCATCTACGATGCCATCGACGAGATCGAGGCCGCCATGAAGGGCATGCTCGCGCCGAAGTACCGTGAGGCCATCATCGGCCATGCCGAGGTCCGTCAGACCTACAAGGTCTCCGCCATCGGCACCATCGCGGGCTGCTATGTCAAGGACGGCAAGGTCACGCGCGACAGCAAGGTGCGCGTGCTGCGCGACAACATCGTCATCTACGAGGGCGAGATCGGCTCGCTGCAGCGCTTCAAGGACTCCGTCAAGGAGGTCGCGCAGAACTACGAGTGCGGCATGTCCATCGACAAGTTCAACGACATCAAAGAGGGCGACATCTTCGAGTGCTACGTCATGGAGGAGATCCCCCGCTAAGGTCGACCGACCGTTTCTCACACGCGGGCGCGGGGAAAGTGCTTCTCCGCGCCCGCTCTTATATTTGCGCCGGGGTTCCCTGATTTGTCATTGCGAGGGCGCTTTGCGCCCGTGGCAATCTCGCGGCAGACGCCGCGGAACACGCTGACGGCTTCGGCGAATTCGCCGCAGGCCCGGAGTACCTGCTCCCTGACGCACGCGGCGCGCACCGGCGCGCCGGAAGGAGGAAATTTTTATGGCATCCAACCGCATCGGACGCATCAATGAGGAGATCCAGCGTGAGCTGGCCCAGCAGCTCCGCCTGCTGAAGGACCCCCGCGTCCAGAAGACCATGGTCTCCATCACCCATGTGGAGACGACGCCGGACCTTCGCTATGCCAAGGTCTATGTCTCGCTGCTCGACCGCAGCTGCACCAAAGAAGTACTCGCAGGACTGAAGTCCTCGGGCGGCTTCCTGCGCCGCGCGCTGGGCAAGAGCCTGCAGCTGCGCTACACGCCGGAGCTGCAGTGGCAGGAGGACGACTCCATCGTCCACGGCGCGCACATTCTCGACATTCTCTCCAAGCTCGACATTCCGGAGGACACGGAAGATGAAACAGCTGACCATTCGTGAAGCGGCGGATTTTCTGCTGCGCAATGACAACTATGTCCTCCTGACGCACCGCCGTCCGGACGGCGACACCATCGGCAGCGCGGCCGCCCTGTGCGCAGGTCTGCGCAGCCTCGGCAAGACGGCCCATGTGCTGGAAAATCCGCAGTTCACGGAGAAATTCCGCCCGTGGCTCGGCAAGCTGACGTGCGAGACGCTGCCGTCCAGCGCCTGCGTCGTGAGCGTGGACATTGCGGCGGAGAACCTGCTGCCGTTCGACCTGCCGGACTGCGCCGTCGAGCTGCAGATCGACCACCACGCCGGGAACCGCCAGTTCGGCCTGCAGGCCTTTGTGGACGCAAGCGCAGCGGCCTGCGGCGAGATCGTCCTGCGGCTGCTGCAGCTCATGGGCGTCAAGCTCGATGCCTCCATGGGCGCGGCCCTCTATGTCGCCATCTCGACGGACACCGGCTGCTTCCGCTTCAACAATACGACAGCCAACACCCTGCGCTGCGCCGCCGCCTGCAAGGACACCGGTGCGGACACGTTCGCCATCAACACGGCCCTGTTCATGACGAAGCGCCTGCCGCGCCTGCAGCTCGAGGCGCGCCTGACGGAGAAGATGGAGTTCTACGCCGGCGGGGCCGTCGCCGTGAACACGCTCCCGAACGCCCTGCTCGTGGAGCTTGGCCTGACGGAGGACGACGTGGACGATATCTCCGGCTTCAGCCGTGAGATTGCAGGCGTCGAGATCGGCGTCATGCTGCGCGAAGGCCCGGATGGCGGCAAGATCTCCCTGCGCTGCTCACCGAAATATGACGCGGCCGCCATCTGCGCCCGGCTGGGCGGCGGCGGACACCGCGGCGCGGCCGGAGCCAGCGTGCCCGAGGGCCTCGACGCGGCCAAGAAGGCCATTCTGCAGGCCATCGCCGACAGCGGAGTCGAGCTCTGATGGCAAGCGGGATCCTGATCGTCGACAAGCCGGAGGACTGGACGTCGCAGGACGTCGTGGCCAAGCTGCGCGGGGCGCTGCACGAGCGCCGCGCCGGGCACGGCGGAACGCTCGACCCCATGGCCACGGGTGTGCTGCCCGTGTTCTTCGGGCGGGCGACGCGCGCCGTCGAGTTCTTTGAGCATGCCGAAAAGACCTATGAGACCGTTCTGCGCCTCGGCCTTGTGACCGACACGCAGGACATCACCGGCCGCGTGCTGGAGCAGCGCGATGCCGCCTCCGTGACGGAGGCGGACGTGCGCGCGGTCCTGCCGCGCTTCCTCGGCCCGCAGAAGCAGGTGCCGCCGATGTATTCCGCCATCAAGATCGGCGGGAAGAAGCTCTATGAGCTGGCGCGCGCCGGGCAGGAGGTCGCGCGGCCCGCGCGGGCCATCACGATCCACGCGCTGGAGCTGCTTTCGTGCGCGCCGCCGGACTTCACGCTGCGCGTGCACTGCTCCAAGGGGACCTATGTCCGCACGCTGTGCCACGACCTCGGCGCAGCGCTCGGAACGGGCGGCTGCATGGCCGCGCTGCGGCGCACTGCAGCCGGGGCCTATACGGCGGCGCAGGCCGTGCCGCTGGCGGACATTCTGGTCCACCCTGCGCCGGAGTCCCTGCTGCTGCCGGTCGACACGCTGTTTGCGGCCCATCCTGCACTGACGCTGACGCCCGCGCAGGAGAAGTGCTGCCGCAACGGCGCTTCGTTCACACTCCGCTTCGCCCCCGGCCGCTATCGCCTGTATGCCGAAAGCGGCGAATTCCTCGCTCTCGGCGAGGTCCGGGACGGGCGCATGGAGACCGTGAAGAGCTTTTTTGCGATTTGAGAGGATGCATATGACACGACCCTGTGTATTGGCGCTCGGCTTTTTTGACGGCGTCCACATCGGCCACGGCGGCCTGCTGCGGCGCACGCGCGAAACGGCGGACCGCCTCGGCGTTCCTGCGGCAGCGCTGACCTTCGACACACATCCGGACACGCTCGTCTCCGGCCACAGCGTGCCGCTGCTGAACACGCCGGAGGACCGCGCCGCCCTCATGCGGGAATATTACGGCATCGATGAGGTGCTCACGCTGCATTTTGACCGCGAGACCATGACGCAGCCGTGGGAGCGCTTCGCGGAGGAGACGCTGCTCGGGCGCTACCACGCCGTGCACCTCGTCTGCGGCCACGATTTTCGCTTCGGCGACCGCGGCGCAGGCAATCCGGAGAAGCTCGCGGCCTTCTGCGCGCAGCGCGGCATCGGCTTTGACCGCATCGACGTCATCGAGCTGGACGGCGCGCCCGTCTCGTCCACGCGCATCCGCGCTCTGCTGGAGGCCGGGGACATGGCAGAGGCCGTGCGCTGCCTCGGCCACCCGCATGTGCTCACCGGCCCGGTTGTCTCCGGCCGCCGCCTTGGCCGGACCATCGGCATCCCGACGGCGAATCTGGCCCTGCCGCCGCAGCTGCTGTGCCCGCGCCACGGCGTCTATGCCGCGCTGGCCTGCTTTGACGGCCGCCGCCTGCCCGCCGTGGTCAACATCGGCTCGCGCCCGACCGTCGGCGGCACGCATGTGACCGTGGAGCCGTGGATTTTGGATTTTGACGGCGACCTCTACGGCCGGACGCTGCGGCTGGAATTCTACACCTTCCTCCGCCCGGAGCGGAAGTTTGACAGCCTCGATGAGCTGCGCGCCGCCATCCTGCACAACGCCGAACAGACGCGGGAGTTTTTCCGCGATCGATAAACCACGACCGCCCGCCGGTAACCCCGGCGGGCGGTCATTTTATGGTATATTGGCAGAGGCGGGGCATGCCCGCCGACCGCACGCACCTTGTAGGGGCCGGGCTGTCCCCTCCCGGCGCTGCACCGGCGTAATCAGCGGGCCGTCGATAAAACGAGGATGGCCCCCCCGATTTGTCATTGCGAGGAGGCCGCAGGCCGACGTGGCGCCCTGAGCGCGCAGCGCGAGGAAGTGCCCTTGGGGTGCAATCTCGGGGAGGCAGTTGCGATTTCGCCGATGGCTTTCCTGTTGTCCGGCCGGGTACTGCGAGATTGCCACGTCGCTTCGCTCCTCGCAATGACACGTCAGGGCGGCGCAGCAATGGGAACGGTGCGGCGCACCGAATTGGCGGTACTACTGCCGCTTCGCGGACGGGCGGGGCATGCCCCGCCCCTACAGGACCAGTGCGGATTTAACGGCGGTCAGTGCGAATCGGCAGTGCCTTCCCGAGATTGCCACGGCCCCGTTGGGGCCTCGCAATGACACGTCAGGGGAGTGCCGTGGTGCGCCGGTAGTCTTACTCCGCCGTATCCAGCTCCTGCAGGGTCTCGACCAGCTCGAGGCCGGGGTTGCGGCGGAGGGTGAAGTCGATGGCCCACGGGCTGGAGAAGACGAGCAGCTTATGGCCGCGGTAGTCCTCGAGCAGCTCAACGTCGGACGAGAGGTTCAGCTCCTTCTCCTCGACGGGGCTCTTGCGGATATAGCGCAGGACCTCATAGGGCAGGCCCTCCATGCGCAGCTCCACGCCGTACTCGCTCTGCATACGGTAGCGGAACACGTCGAACTGCAGCGTGCCGACGACGCCGACGATGACCTCCTCCATGCCGGTGTCCGGCACCTTGAAGATCTGGATGGCGCCCTCCTGGGCGATCTGCTCCGTGCCCTTGACGAACTGCTTGCGCTTCATGGTGTCCTTCGGGCTGACGCGGGAGAAATGCTCCGGCGGGAACGTCGGGATACCCGCAAAGCGGAACTTTTTGCCCGGCGTGGTGATGGTGTCGCCGATGGAGAAGATGCCGGGATCGAACACGCCGATGATATCCCCGGCGTAGGCCTCGTCGATGATCTCGCGCTCCTGCGCCATGAGCTGCTGGGGCTGCGACAGGCGCAGCTTGCGGCCGCCCTGCACATGGAACACCTCTGCCTCGCGCTCGTACTTGCCGGAGCAGATGCGCAGGAAGGCGAGGCGGTCGCGGTGGGCCTTGTTCATATTTGCCTGAATTTTGAAGACGAAGGCGGAGAAGTCCGGGCTGAAGGCGTCGATCACGCCGCAGTCGGCCGTGCGCGACAGGGGCGGCGGCGTCATCTGCAGGAAGGCCTCGAGGAACGGCTCCACACCGAAGTTCGTCAGGGCCGAGCCGAAGAACACCGGGCTGAGCCGGCCGCGGCGGACCTCGTCCATGTCGAACTCGCGGCCTGCACCGAGCAGCTCGACATCGTCGCGCAGCTGCTGCCAGCGGTCCGCGCCGATAAGCTCGCCGACGCGCGGGTCGTCGAGCAGGACCTCCTCGCGGTCGGCGCGGCGCTTGCCGGACACGCCGGAGAAGAAGTCGATGTGCTGCCCGCGGCGGTTATAGACGCCCTGGAACTCCTTGCCGCAGCCGATGGGCCAGTTCACGGCATAGGTCTCGATGCCGAGCTCGTTTTCCAGCTCGTCGAGCAGGTCGAACGGGTCCTTGGCCTCGCGGTCCATCTTGTTGACAAACGTAAAGATCGGGATATGGCGCATGGCGCAGACCTTGAACAGCTTGCGCGTCTGCGCCTCGACGCCCTTGCTGCCGTCGATGACCATAACGGCGGAGTCCGCCGCCATGAGCGTGCGGTAGGTATCCTCCGAGAAATCCTGATGGCCCGGCGTATCGAGGATGTTGATGCAGAAGCCCTCATATTGGAACTGCATGACGGAGGAGGTGACGGAAATGCCGCGCTGCTTTTCGATCTCCATCCAGTCCGAGACGGCAGCGCGGGCGTTTTTCTTGCCCTTGACCGCGCCCGCCTGCGCGATGGCCCCGCCGTAGAGCAGGAATTTTTCCGTCAGCGTGGTTTTGCCGGCGTCCGGGTGCGAAATGATCGCAAACGTCCGGCGGCGGCTGATCTCTTCTTGTAAGGTTGACATAAGATTCCTCCGATTTTGCGCGCCTGCATTTGGGCGCACCACACGATTTTACTGATTATTTTACCATGTTTCCCCGGGTAATACAAGCAGGGAGCGGCATTTTTTCGGGAAGGGCCTTGGCGTGCGTTGTAGGGGAGGGGGCAGCCAGTCCCGGCGCTGCACCGGCGTAAGAGACAGGCTGTCGTTAAAATGGCAAACGCCAAAGGTTTGTCATTGCGAGGAGGCCGAAGGCCGACGTGGCAATCTCGGGGAGGCAGTTGCGATTTCGCCGATGGCTTTCCTGTTGTCCGGCCGGGTACTGCGAGATTGCCACGTCGCTTCGCTCCTCGCAATGACACGTCAGGCGGGTACTGTGGTGCACCAGCGCCCTCCAGCGGTTTAATACCCCTTTGCAAGGCGCTCAATGAGCGCCGCTACAGACGCAATCGGTCGGTGCGTTTTTATCGGCACCTTGTACGAACTGGAAGTGCCTTCCCGAGATTGCCACGGCCCCGTTGGGGCCTCGCAATGACACGTCAGGGCAGCGCAGCAATGGGAACGGTGCGGCGCACCGCATCGGCGGTACTACTGCCGCTTCGCGGACGGGCGGGGCATGCCCCGCCCCTACAGGGCCAGTGCGGATTGAACGGCGGTTGGTACAAATCGGCAATGCCTTCCCGAGATTGCCACGTCGCTTCGCTCCTCGCAATGACACGTCAGGGCAGCACAGCCATGGGAACGGTGCGGCGCACCGAATCGGCGGTACTACTGCCGCTTCGCGGACGGGCCTGGCTGTCCCCGCCCCTACAGGGCCAGTGCGGATTGAACGACGGCCGGCGTATGATCCATTCTTCATTCTTCATTCTTCAGTATTCATTATTCCTTATTTCATCCATCCCCCTGCGGGGGATGGCAAACCATATGACAAAACGTCCGGAAATTCCCTGCCTTTCGTGCAAATTTCCCCAGAGCCGCCGGATTTGTCATTGACAACAGGGGCTTTTATTGATAAAATCATATCGGAAAACAAGGGCGCAGTATGCCCCTTGCAGCAGGCTCGTCAGCCTGCAAAAAATCTTTTTGTGACCCACGATCCCAACACCCGAGATCAATACAGGAGGACTACCCAATGGATCAAGAACGCTTCGTTACCATAGAGGAGATGGAGGCCGCCACCGCTTCCCTGCTGGAAAACGGCAAGAAGGTCGGCGCCGACAGCTGGCAGCAGCGCGTCAAGAATCAGACGCCGCACTGCGGCTTCGGTGAGGCCGGCACCTGCTGCCGCATCTGCGCTATGGGCCCCTGCCGTATCACGCCGAAGAGCCCGCGCGGCATCTGCGGCTGCGACGTGCACGGCATCGTCGGCAGAAACTTCCTGAAGTTCACCGCCGGCGGCGCTGCCACCCACTCTGATCATGGCCGTGAGATCATGCACACCCTGCATCAGACGAAGGAAGGCGGCAACTATCAGGTCAAGGACCCCGAGAAGCTCATCCGCATCGCGCATGAGTGGGGCGTCGAGACCGAAGGCAAGGACATCTATGAGCTGGCGCACGAGATGGCCGAGATCGGCCTGATGGAATACGGCAAGCCCTTCGGCGTGCAGCGCTTCCTGAAGCGCGCTCCGGAGCACACGCAGGAGCTGTGGCACAAGGCGGAGATCGAGCCGCGCGCCATCGACCGCGAGGTCGCGACCGCTCTGCATATGACCCATATGGGCTGCTCCTCCCTGCCCGAAGCCCTGATCCGCCAGTCCCTCCGCAGCGGCCTGTCCGACGGCTGGGGCGGCTCCATGATGGGCACCGAATTCTCCGACGTCATGTTTGGCACGCCGAAGCCCGTGGACACTACGGCCAACATCGGCGTTATGGAGAAGGATATGGTCAATATCGTCGTCCACGGCCACGATCCCTCCCTGTCCGAGATGATCGTCTACTATGCCAATGATCCCGAAATGATCGCGCTTGCCAAGAGCGTCGGCGCGAAGGGCATCAACATCTGCGGCGTCTGCTGCACCGCGAACGAGGTCGCCATGCGCCACGGCATCCCGATGGCCGGCAACTTCCTGACGCAGGAGAACGTTGTCCTTACGGGCGCATGCGAAGCCATCGTCGTCGATGTGCAGTGCATCTTCCCGGCCCTCGGCCCGCTCTCGAAGTGCTTCCATACGAAGTTCGTCACCACCTCCCCCATCGCCCGCATGCCGGACTCCGAGTTCATCCGCTTCTCCGCCGACAACGCCGGTGAGAACGCCAAGTCCATTGTGAAGATGGCCGTTGAGAACTTCACGAACCGCAAGACCGATCTGGTCAACATTCCGAACCAGGTCTCCCACGCCCGCGTCGGCTATTCCCTCGAAGCCATCGTCAAGGTCCTCGACGGCGTTGCCAACAGCCAGGTCGACACCTTCGGCACCACGAAGCCCCTGCTCGAGTGCGTCACCTCCGGCGTTCTCCGCGGCGCTGTCGCCATGGTTGGCTGCAACAATCCGAAGGTCCGCCCCGACTATGCCCACATCGAGCTCATGAAGAAGCTCCTCGCCAACGATATCATCCTCATCGTCTCCGGCTGCTCCGCGCAGGCCGCCGCCAAGGCCGGCCTCATGGATCCGGTGCACGCCAAGGAGCTCTGCGGCGCCGGCCTGAAGCGCGTGTGCGAGCTGGCCAACATCCCGCCCGTGCTGCACATGGGCTCCTGCGTTGATATCTCCCGTATGATGATCCTGGCCTCCGAGCTGTCGAAGGACTCCGGCCTGAACATCTCCCAGCTTCCCGTCGTGGGCTGCGCCCCGGAGTGGATGAGCGAGAAGGCCGTCTCCATCGGCAACTACGTTGTGGCCACCGGCATCGACACCTTCCTCGGCGTTGACCCGTACGTCAAGGGCTCCAGCGAGATCTGCGACCTGCTGACCGGCGAGCACGGCGTGAAGGATTGGGTCGAGGCCAACTACACCGTGGAAACTGACATCGAGAAGCTCGGCGATCTCATGATCGAGCGCATCGAGCAGAAGCGCGCTGCGCTGGGCATCTGAGTATGAAGCTCGCGATCACCGGCAAGGGCGGCGTCGGCAAAACGACGCTCGCCTCCACGCTGGCGCGGCTTTACGCCGACGAGGGCCGCCCCGTGCTGGCTGCGGACGTCGATCCGGACGCCAACCTGGGCCTTGCGCTTGGCATGAGCCAGGAGGAGGTCGATTCCATCGTCCCCATCTCCAAAATGCGCACGCTCGTCGAGGAGCGCACCGGCGCGAACGAGGCCAATAAATTCTTCAAGCTCAACCCCTTCGTTTCCGATATCCCCGAAAAATACGCCCACGAGGTCAACGGCGTGAAGCTGCTTGTCATGGGCACGGTCGACGTCGGCGGCAGCGGCTGCGTGTGCCCGGAGCATGTGATGCTCAAGGCCCTGCTCAGCGCGCTGACCTACCGCAAGGACGACGTCGTCATCATGGATATGGAGGCAGGGCTGGAGCACCTTGGCCGCGGCACGGCAGCCAACATGGACCAGTTCCTCGTTGTGGTGGAGCCGGGCGCACGCAGCGTCCAGACCTACGGAAACGTCAAGCGTCTTGCCGCCGATCTCGGCGTGAAGCGCGTGCGCGTCGTGGCCAACAAGGTGCGCGACGAGCGCGACGAGGCGTATGTCCGCAGCGTCATCCCCGCAGAGGACTTCCTCGGCTGCATCCACTACAATCCGGAGATCATGGACGCTGACCGCAACGGAAAGTCCCCGTACGATTTCAGCCGCACGGCTATGGAAGAGATTCGGAACATCAAGGCCATCCTGGATCGGGATGAAAAATAGGAGGAAAATCCCAGTGACTTTATTTGAACGTGTATTCGGCGGCAACGATGCCGTTTACGGCCTGACCGAGGCCGCCATTGACAATGCCATCGCCCAGTACGGCGAAGGCCAGGCCGTGTCCTTCCCTGACACTGCCTACTCCCTGCCCTGCTACTACGCCGTCACCGGCTCGAAGGTCGGCACCCTCGGCGAGCTGAAGCAGGCTCTCGGCGTCGTCAAGACGCTCATGACCCGCAATCCCCGCCTGAACGACGCCTTCATGTCCGGCGTGGCCACCGCGCTGTGCGCCGAGTTCATCGAGGTCCTGAAGTACCTCAACGGCGCCACGCCCTATGAGCTGCCCTGCTACGGCCACCTGTCCGACGCCGTCATTCGTAACCTCGGCGTGCCGCTGGTCACGGGCGACATCCCCGGCGTTGCCGTTATCCTCGGCTCCGCTCCCTCTGCCGATGAGGCCGTCGCGCTCGTGAAGAGCTACCAGAGCCAGGGCATCCTCGTCACCCTCGTGGGCGGCGTCATCGACCAGCTCGAGGAGAAGGGCTACAAGACCGGCGACAATGTCCGCGTCATCCCGCTCGGCAAGGACGTCACCGCCGTCATCCATGTCGTCTCCGTCGCGCTGCGCGCGGCCCTGATCTTCGGCAACATCACCCCGGGCGACGCAGGCAGCCTGATGAAGTACACGATGGAGCGCGTTCCCGCGTTCGTCAACGCCTTCAAGCCCCTGGACGACGTCATCGTCGCCTGCGGCGCTGGCGCCATTGCCCTCGGCTTCCCGGTCGTTACGAACGAGACCGAGAACATCTACCGCGTCCCGAAGAGCCTCATCGTGCAGGAGGACGTCAGCAAGTTCAACGCCACCTCCCTCGAGGCGCGCGACATCAAGATCAAGATCACCACGATCGACATTCCTGTCTCCTTCGCTTCCGCGTTCGAAGGCGAAATCATCCGCAAGGGCGACATGCAGGTCGAGGTCGACGGCTCCCGCAAGGACTGCTTCGAGCTGGTCACCACGAGAGACGCCGCCGAGATCGAGGACCACAAGATCACGGTCGACGGCCCCGAGCTCGACGAGATCCCCGTCGGCTCCAAGATCTCCCTGTCCTACATCGTCGAGGTCGCGGGCAAGAACATGCAGTCCGACTTCGAGTCCGTTATGGAGCGCAAGATCCACTCCTTCCTGAACTGCATCGAGGGCGTTATGCACACCGGCCAGCGCGATATGATCCGTATCCGCGTTTCGAAGGCCGACTTTGAGGCCGGCTTCCGCTTCCGCCACATCGGCGAGGTCCTCTACGCCAAGATCAAGAGCGAGTTCGACACCGTCGTCGACAAGTGCCAGGTCAAGATCGTCGTGGACGAGGCGAAGAACAAGGAGCTGCGCGCGATGGCCAATGAGGTCTTCAACCGCCGCGACGACCGTCTGCGCAGCATGACGGACGAGTCCGTGCCCGTGTTCTACACCTGCATCATGTGCCAGGCCTTCTCCCCGAGCCATGTCTGCATCGTCACCCCGGAGCGCCTCGGCCTCTGCGGCGCCGTTTCCTGGCTGGACGCCAAGGCAACGAACGAGCTCGACCCGCAGGGTCCCTGCCAGGTCGTGCCGAAGGAGCACTGCATCGACGAGCGTCTCGGCCGCTACGAGGACGTGGACGAGGCCGTCCAGAAGTACTCGCACGGCGCGCTCGAGCACGTCACGCTGTACTCCCTGTTCCAGGATCCGATGACGTCCTGCGGCTGCTTCGAATGCATCTGCGGCGTCGAGCCGGTCAGCATGGGCGTTGTCATCACGATGCGTGAGTACGCCGGCATGACCCCGCTCGGCATGACGTTCTCCGAGATGGCCTCCATGACGGGCGGCGGCGTGCAGACGCCGGGCTTCATGGGCCACGGCAAGCACTTCATCGCCTCCAAGAAGTTCATCGCTGCCGAAGGCGGCCTCGGCCGTATTGTCTGGCTGCCGAAGGAGCTCAAGGAGCAGATGCGCGACAAGCTGAACGAGGCTGCCAAGGAGCTCTACGATGTGGATAACTTCGCCGACATGATCGCCGACGAGACCATCTGCACCGAGGACCCCGAGGAGCTGCTGAACTACCTGACCGAGGTCGGCCACCCCGTCCTCTCCATGGAACCGTTCGATATGTAAGAGACCCGATCGGGGATGCCGGATTTTCCGGCATCCCCGGTTTTTTGCATTTTGAGGGGCCATCGACGGCACGTTGTAGGGGAGCGGCATGCCGCTCCCGGCTGCGCACCTGCACAACAAACAGGCTATCGTTAAAATGGTAAAAGCCAAAGGTTTGTCATTGCGAGGGCGCTTTGCGCCCGTGGCAATCTCGGGAAGGCAGTTACGTTTTCGCCGACAGCTTCCCCACGATCCGGCCGGGTATTGCGAGATTGCCACGTCGGCCTGTGGCCTCCTCGCAATGACAAACTTGAAGGCCTCACGCCGCAGAATGCGTGCCGCAAAGATTGCCAGCATGCAAGGCGCTCGCTCCCCGTAAAGGGGACGCCGCATCCGTAAGGCGGCAAAGCCGCCAACGGCTGCGCAGTGAGCGCCGCTACAGACGCAATTGGTTTTTACCATTTTATCGATAGCCAATACGAATCGTCAGCGTGTCGCCGGGAGGGGCATGCCCCTCCCCTACAAACATGAATAACATTTGTGTGCAAAAAGCCGCTGCGGCAGAACCGCAGCGGCTCGTTCTGTTTTCTTACGCCTCGCCGGGGCGAGGGAAGGTGACGGTGACAGTCGTACCCGTGCCAAGGGTGCTCTCCAGCGCGACGCGGGCGTGGTGGTAGGCCGCAGCGTGCTTCACGATGGACAGGCCGAGGCCCGTGCCGCCGATGGCACGCGAATGGCTCTTATCCACGCGGTAGAAGCGCTCGAACACGCGGTCCTGCTCCGCTGCCGGGATGCCGATGCCGGTATCCGCCACGCGGAGGACCGGCTGGCCGTTCTCCTCCGCCGTGCTGACGGTCACGCTGCCGTCCTTGCGGTTATACTTGATGGCATTGTCGCAGAGATTGTAGATCAGCTCGTCGAGGATCTGCGCAATGCCGAGCACGCGGCAGGGCTTCAGCTCCGTGCGGAGCGTGACGTCGTGCTGCGCGGCCGCGTCCTGCAGGCGGGAGACGACGCTCGCGGCCATGCCGTCGAGGCGCAGGTCCGTCTTCTCGCTGCCCACGCTGCCCTCGTCGAGCTGGGACAGGCGGATGATATCGCCGACCAGAGCGATGAGGCGCTGGGCCTCGGTATAGATGTTCCCGGCAAAGTGCTGCACGTCCTGCGGCTTTGCGATGCCGTCGCGGATGAGCTCGGCAAAGCCGGAGATGGACGTCAGCGGCGTGCGCAGCTCGTGGGAGACGTTCGCCGTGAACTCGCGGCGGAGCTGCTCGCGGTCCTCGCGCTCCGTCACGTCCAGCAGCACGAGCACCGCGCCCGCAAGGCGGCCGTCCTCCATAGCCGGGTTGGCCATGAGCTGGTAGATGCGGCCGTCGAGCGTCAGGGTGCGCAGGTCATGCTCGCCCGACAGAGCGCGCTGCACGGCCTCCCGAAAGTCCTCGCTGCGGTTCACGGCCAGCACGGACTGCTTTTCGACATTTTCGATCTGCAGCAGACGGCGCGCGCTCGGATTGCAGAACAGCAGGTTCGTCCGGGCGTCGACGATGAGCAGGCCTTCGTTCATGTGCTCCGTGATGGCGGTGAACTCCGTCTGGCGGCGGCGCAGCTCGTCCATCTGCGCGGCGATCTGCCGGTTCTGGGCGGAAATTTTCTCCAGCAGGGGGGAAAGCTCGTCATAGGCCTCCGCCTGCTCCGGATGCTCCAGGTCGAGGGCATTCAGCGGACGGACGATGCGCTTCGACAGACGATAGGACAGCAGCCACGCCAGCGCAATGGCGACGAGCACGGCCGCAACGGCCGGGCGCAGCATGCGCAGCAGGATGCCGAGCACGGAATCACGCGTTCCGGCCAGACGGAGCACCGTGCCGTCCTGTAGGCGGCAGGCATAGTAGAACGTCTTCTGGGACAGCGTCGCGGAATAGCGCTCGCTCTCACCCGCGCCGTAGCGCAGGGCGTCAGCCACCTCGGTGCGCGCGGCATGGTTCTCCATCTGCGCGGGGGCGGCCTCGTTGTCATAGCGGACGGTGCCGTCGGCGCCGATCCAGGTGATGCGGATCGGTGAGATCTTATCCTGCTCCAGCGAGCGCAGGTAGTCCTCCTCCGCAAGGCCGCCGTTGATGGCATGGGCTATGGAGAGGGCCTCGCTCTTCAGCTCCGAGCGGTACTGCACGGCATAGTCGTTATAAAACACGACGGACAGCAGCGCCACGCTCAGCAGGAGCACGACGAGGGCCACCAGAAAAATGGACCGGAAAATTCGTTTTGTCATACCGCAGTCTCCCGCAGGCGGTAGCCCACACCGCGGACCGTCTCGATCTGGCCGCCCGCTGCGCCGAGCTTCTGGCGCAGGGAGCGGATGTGGACGTCCACGGTGCGGCTCTCGCCGTCAAATTCATAGCCCCAGATGCTGGAAAGCAGCCGGTCACGCGTAAAGACCTGCATTGGGTGCTCGAGCATCAGGTGCAGCAGCTCGTATTCCTTGAGCGTGAGCGTCAGCTCCTCGCCGCAGGCGCGCATGGTGTGCGCGGTGGTGTCGCACTCGATGTCCCCACAGCGCAGCGTCTCGCGGCGCTCGCGGCCGAACTCCGCCCGGCGCAGCAGAGCGCGCACGCGGGAGATCAGCTCCATCATGCCGAACGGCTTTGTAAGATAATCATCCGCGCCGCCGTCCAGCCCGATGACCTTGTCATATTCGCTGCTGCGCGCAGTGAGCATCATGACGGGCAGGTGCTCCGTGCGCGGGCTGGCGCGCAGCCGGCGCAGGATGGAAAGCCCGTCCTCCTCCGGCAGCATGATGTCCAGGATCAGCAGCTCCGGCAGGGCGCGCTCCATGGCGTCATAAAACTCCGAGGGCGCGGCGAAGCCCGTGGCCTCCAGCCCGGTGCTGCAGAGCGTGTAGACGACAAGCTCACGAATGGCGCTGTCGTCCTCCAGCAAATAGATCATAAAAAGTTCCCCTTACTCTCCGGCATGTGCGCCGGTGATGGAATATTCGACCCACTCTGCCACATTCACGGCATGGTCGCCGATGCGCTCGAGATACTTTGCGATCATCAAAAGATCGAGGCACTCGCCGCTCAGGTCCGGGTGCTCGGTGATCTGACCGACCAGCTCGTTTTTCACGGTGTCGAACAGGCCGTCGACGATGTCGTCCTCCTTCTGGACGGCACGGGCCTTGCCGAGATCCTTGCGGACGAAGGAGTCGACGCTGTCCGTGACCATGCGGCTGGCGGCGCGGGCCATTTCATAGATGTGCGTGCCCGACTTGAGCTGCTCATCCTCGATGTAGCCGGTGATGCCCGCGATGTCCGAGGCCTGGTCGCCGATGCGCTCCAGATCGGAGATCATTTTCAGGGCGGAGGAGATCGTGCGCAGGTCGCGCGCAACGGGCTGCTGCTGCAGCAGAAGCTTCATACACAGGCTCTCGATCTCGCGCTCCTTGTGGTCGATCTCGCGCTCCAGCGCGGCCGCCTTTTCGGCGCTTTGCTTGTCCGTTTCATTTTTCAGCGTGTGCATGGAGGCGGAGATCGCGTCCTCGCACAGCGCGCCCATTTCAATCAGTTTCCGGTTGAGCAGCTCCAGCTGCTCGTCAAAGCGGATGCGCATCAGCCAAACCTCCCCGTGATGTAATCTTCGGTGCGACGGTCCTGCGGCATGGAGAAGATCTTCTCCGTCGGGCCGAATTCGACCATATCGCCCAGCAGGAAAAACGCCGTTTTGTCCGAGATGCGGGCGGCCTGCTGCATATTGTGCGTGACCATAACAATAGTATAATCCTTTTTCAGCTCCATGGCAAGCTCTTCGATGCGCGAAGTGGAGATCGGGTCGAGAGCGCTCGTCGGCTCGTCCATCAGCAGGACCTCCGGCTCCACGGCAAGCGCACGCGCGATGCACAGGCGCTGCTGCTGGCCGCCGGACATGCCGAGGGCGCTCTTTTTCAGGCGGTCCTTGACCTCGTCCCAGATGGCGGCGCCGCGCAGCGATTTTTCGACGATCTCGTCGAGCTTCACGCGGGAGCGGATGCCGTGGGTGCGCGGGCCATAGGCCACGTTGTCATAAATGCTCATGGGGAAGGGATTCGGCTTCTGGAAGACCATGCCGACGCGCTTGCGCAGCAGGTTCACGTCCATTTTGCGGGAAAAAATATCCTCGCCGTCCAGCGTGACGGTGCCCTCGATGCGGCAGCCCTCCACGAGGTCGTTCATGCGGTTGAGGGACTTGAGCAGCGTCGACTTGCCGCAGCCGGACGGGCCGATGAAGGCCGTGATCTCATTGGCGGGCAGGCGGAGGTTGATGTCCTTCAGCGCCTGAAAGCTGCCGTACCAGAGATTGAGGTGCTCGATTACGATCTTATCCTGTTCCATATGGGAACTCCTTCCTGTTGCGCTCACTGCGTGCGCCGGGCAATTCGCTTTGCCGCGGCGCCGGACAGCGCGTTGATGCCGATGACCATGACCAGCAGCACAACGGCCGTGGCATAGGCCTCGCTGCGGTGCAGGCCCTCGTTGAGCAGGCAGTACATGTGCACCGCCAGCGTGCGGCCGGATTCCATGACACCGCCCGCGACGCCGCTGAACGTACCTGCCGTAAAGATGAGGGCGGCCGTCTCGCCGACGATGCGGCCGATGGCCAGAATGATGCCGGAGAAGATGCCGGGCACGGCCGACGGCAGCACGATGCGGAACACCGTGCGCAGCTTGCCCGCGCCGAGGCCGAAGCTGCCCTCGCGGAACGAATCGGGCACGGCCTTCAGGGCCTCCTCCGTCGTGCGGAGGATGGTCGGCAGGACCATGATGGCCAGCGTGAGCGCGCCTGCCAGCATGGACTTGTCCATGTTCAGGGCGATGACGAACATCAGGTAGCCGAACAGGCCGTAGACGATGGATGGGATGCCCGAGAGGGTCTCTGCCGTAAGGCGGACGACCTTGACGAGCTTATTGCCGCGCTTGGCATACTCCACGAGGTAGATGGCAGCGCCGATGCCGAACGGGACGGACAGCAGCAGCGACAGCACGACCATGAGGAGCGTATTGATGATGGCGGGCGTCATGGAGCAGTTGTCCGACGTATAATGCCAGGCAAACAGGCCCGGCTTCAGGTTCGGCACGCCCATGATGAGGATATAGGCCAGCAGCGCGACGAGAATGGCGAAGGTGATCACGGCAGAGGCCGTGACGGCGATGCGCTGGACAAGCGACATCGGATGGCGGCGGTAGGACGCGCGGCTCGTGCGCCCGGCGCTCGGTTTCGAACGTTCCGTTTTTTTCATGTTGCGTCAGCCTTTCGTTTCACGGCGGAGAAGCACAGATTGATGAGCAGGATGAACACGAACAGCACCACGCCGCAGGCGATGAGGGCCTCGCGGTGCAGGTCCGTGGCGTAGCCCATCTCCAGCACGATATTGGCCGTCAGGGTGCGCACGCCGCTGAGCAGGCTCTTGGGCAGGATGGGCTGGTTGCCCGCGATCATCACGACGGCCATGGTCTCGCCGATGGCGCGGCCGACGCCGAGGATGATGCCCGCGAGGATGCCGGAGCGCGCGGCGGGGAACACGGCGGAGAACACGCTGCGCTCATGCGTTGCGCCCAGCGCGAGCGAGCCCTCGTAATAGCTCTCCGGCACGGCGCGCAGCGACGATTCCGAGACGCTGATGATGGTCGGCAGGATCATGATGCCGAGCATGATGGAGGCCGTGACGATGCTCTTGCCGCTGCCGAACATGGCCTGCAGGGCCGGGACGAGCACGACAAGGCCGAAGAAGCCATAGACGATGGACGGGATGCCGGCCAGCAGATCAACGGCGGGCTTCAGCACGCTGTAGAGCCGCTTCGGGCAGAAGCGCGCCAGATACAGCGCGCACAGCAGGCCCAGCGGGACGCCGATGAGGATCGCGCCGCCCGTGACGAGGATGCTGGCGATGATCATGGGGAAGATGCCGTAGAGGTCCTGATTCGGCGCCCAGACCATGCCGAACAGGAATTTTCCGAGGCCGATCTTATGCATGGTGGGGATGCCGTTGGCAAACAGGAAAATGCAGATGAGCGCCACGGCAAGGATGGAGATGCAGGCCGTCAGCAGGAAGACGACCTTCATGGTCCCTTCCCGAATGGCGTGGAGATTGTGTTTCATAGTTCCTCCTGAAAGAAGACAGGATCGTGGGAAAGTGGAAAATGCAGGGCTCTCAGATTGGCCATTGCGGGGAGGCCAACGGGCCGACGCGGCAATTGCTTGCAGTTGGCACAGAGTACCGTCAAAATGGTGCGCACCGATTGCGTCTGTAGCGGCGCTCAGTGAGCGCCATGGAGGCCACTGGTTCGGTGGCACAAATTCATTGCCACAATGCCCCCAAGTTTGTCATTCCGAGGAGCGAAGCGACGTGGGAATCTCGCGGTATAATGGTGGATAACAGGAAAGCCATCGGCGAAAAACGCAACTGCCTGCACGAGATTGCCACGGCCCCTTTGGGGCCTCGCAATGACAAACCTGAAGGCCTGTACGCTCGATGAGGATGCCGGGCAACCTGCAACTGCCAAAGGCGCTCACTGAGCGCCGCTACAGACGCAATTGGTTTGTACGGTTTTATCGGCAGCCTGTACGAACTGCAACTGCCTGCACGAGATTGCCACGTCGGCTACGCCTCCTCGCAATGACAAACCTTTGGTTTTCACCGTTTTAACGATAGCCTGTCCGGGTCGGCAGCGTTGCGCCGGGCCCGGCTGTCCGCTCCCCTACAGCGCGCATCGATGGCTGCCTGCGAAACGCGCAGGCAGCGGGAGCCGGACTCCCGCTGTGCGTTTCCTTTTGGAATTCCTTACTTCACGGCGCTCCAGTCGGTGACTTCGCCGGTGAAGATCTGGCGGATCTGCTCAAGGCTCAGGTTATCGACGGTGTTGTCGTTGTTCACGACCACTGCGATGCCGTCCATGCAGATCGTGGTGACATCCAGACCCTGCTCCTTCTCGCTGTCCTTGACTTCACGGGAGGCCATGCCGATGTCGCACAGGCCCTCAATGGCGGAGGTCATGCCGGTGGAGGAATCGGACTGCTGGACCTTGACGGTCACGCCGCTGTTGATGGCCATGTAGGCCTCGGCGAGCTTTTCCATGACCGGGGTGACGGAGGAGGAGCCTTCGACGACAACGGTGCCGGTCGGATTGCCGGAGGTGAAGGCACCGGTGGAGCCGGTGGAGACGCAGCCCTTATCGGTGATGACCTGCTGGCCCTCGTCGCTCTGGATGAAGGCGATGAAGTCCTTCGCAGCGTCGCTCAGGTCGCCCTTCGTGGCGATGTTGAACGGGCGGCAGATGGGGTAGGTGCCGTTCTTGACGTTGTCGGCCGTGGCCTCGACGCCGTCGACCTTCACGGCCTTGACGGTGTTGTCCAGAGAGCCGAGGGAGATGTAGCCGATGGCAGCCTTGTTGCCGGCGACGGTCTGCATGACGACTGCGGTGGAGCTGCTGATCTCGGCGGTGGCGACGGTCTTGTCGACCTTGTCGACCTCGACGCCGGTCAGCTCGACGAACGCGCCGCGGGTGCCGGAGCCTTCCTCACGGGAGATGACGGCGATGGCATCGCTGCCGCCGTTGCCGCCGCAGGCGGCGAAGCCCAGCGCCATGGCGCCGATAATGCTGATGGCAAGAATTGCTTTGAAGATCTTTTTCATAACTCAAAACTCCTTTTTGATTGTTTTCTTTGATTTCGGATCACGCGCTTATCATACCGGCTCGCTGTAAAGCCTGACACCGCAATGAAGTTAAATCCGTGTAAAATCATGGACTTCTTAACACAAAATACACTTGACTGTCGGTGCAAACTCCGCTACAATACCATCGTAACCGAATATCGACAGTTCGAGACCATCCTGTCGTAAAATAAAACTATGGACAGCTGCGCAGCGTCCATGCTGCGCCTTTTTTGTCCCGGAATGGAGAAAACATGAAATCAAAACAGATCCGTATGATCACGCACGGCGCGATCCTGGCCGCGCTCTATGTGGCCCTGACCTACCTGCAGAATTGGCTGCTGCCCGGCACAACGTCGGCCGCCATTCAGTTCCGCGCGTCGGAGGCGCTGTGCATTTTTGCCCTGTTCACTCCGGCAGCCATCCCCGGCCTGACGGTCGGCTGTCTGCTGTTCAACATTTCCAACGCGGGCGCGCTGCCGCTGGACTGGCTCGTCGGTACCGGCGCAACGCTGCTGGCCACAACGTGCATGTATCTGCTGCGCCGCGCCACGCTCTGGAAGCTCCCGCTGCCCGCGCTGCTCATGCCCGCGGCCTGGAACGCCGTGCTCGTCGGCTGGGAGCTGACGTATTACATCGGCGAGATCCCGTTCTGGCTCAACGCGGTCTACGTTGCGGCCGGTGAGGCCGCCGTCCTGCTCGTGCTCGGCACGGCGCTGTATTTTGCCCTTGGCTCCCGCCGCCTGCAGGAGCGCCTGTTCCCGCAGGGAGTTTGAGAATATTCCCCGTCCGCCGCGTGTTCGGTTACCACGCTCCGGAGGGGGAGTTTTTTTCGCCATCGGCCATTGCAGGGGAGTGGACAGCCGGTCCCGGCTCCGCACCGGCAACCGGCGCAGGTTGACGATAAAACAGTAATGGCTCCCGACTTGTCATTGCGAGGCCCCGAAGGGGCCGTGGCAATCTCGGGAAGGCAGCTGCGATTTCGCCGATGGCTTTCCCACATTCCGATCGGGTACTGCGAGATTGCACCCCAAGGGCACTTCCTCGCGCTTCGCGCTCAGGGCGTCACGTCGGCCTTCGGCCTCCTCGCAATGATAAATTCAGGGGCATTGCGCCACTGAATTTGTTCCGTAATCATTGCCAACCTGCATGGCGGTCACTGACCGCCGCTACAGACGCAATCGGTTTGTACGTTTTTATCGTCAGCCTGTTTCTTGCGCTGGTTCAGCGCCGGGCCCGGCTGTCCGCTCCCCTACATTTCCCTTTGCGGTGTCGAAAAATTCCCCCGGGGAGGGTTTTCATTCCAGCCGGAATGTGATATGATATGGTAGTAATGATTTAATCTCTGCAGCGAGGAATTCCGCCATGCATGAACCAAATGAATTCGGCGTGCCGACGCACGCGCATTCCCATACCGAAGCCCATTCCCACTCCCACCCGCACGTCCACGAGAGCAAGAAAAACGTCGTCAACCGTCTGGCCCGCGCCATCGGCCATCTGGAAAAGGTCAAGCGCATGGTCGAGGACGACTGCGACTGTGCCGAGGTGCTCATCCAGATCGCTGCGGTACGCGCCGCCATCGAGAACACCGGCAAGGTGATCCTGCAGGACCATATCCAGCACTGCATCGTCGACGCCGTGGAGGAGGGCGACGATCAGGCCATTGCGAGCCTGTGCGCCGCCATTGATAAATTCATGAAGTAAGAGGTTGCCCCATGACCGATTTGAACCACATCCGGAATTTTTCCATCGTCGCCCATATTGACCACGGCAAATCCACGCTGGCAGACCGCCTGCTCGAGGAGTGCAACACCGTGGACAAGCGTGAGATGGAGGACCAGATCCTCGACTCCATGGAGCTGGAGCGTGAGCGCGGCATCACCATCAAGGCCCGCGCCGTCAAGCTGACCTATCACGCCGACAACGGCGAGACCTATACCCTAAACCTCATCGACACGCCGGGCCATGTGGACTTCAACTACGAGGTCTCCCGGTCGCTGGCCGCCTGCGAGGGCGCCGTGCTCGTCGTGGATGCCTCGCAGGGCATCGAGGCCCAGACGCTGGCCAACACCTACCTTGCCATTGACGCCGGGCTGGAGGTCATCCCCGTGGTGAACAAGATCGACCTGCCGTCCGCCCGCCCGCTGGAGGTCAAGCACGAGATCGAGGACGTCATCGGCATCCCCGCCATGGAAGCGCCGGAAATTTCCGCCAAAAACGGCATCAACATCCACGCTGTGCTTGAGGACGTCGTGCGGAACATTCCCGCCCCGCAGGGCGACCGTGAGGCCCCCGTGCAGGCTCTGATCTTCGACAGTCAATACGACTCCTACCGCGGCGTGATCGTCTATCTCCGCGTGAAGAACGGCGTGCTGCGCCCCGGCATGGACATCCGCATGATGGCCACGGGTGCGGAATACAAGATCGTCGAGGTCGGCTACCTGCACCCGAACGGCATGATCCCTGCCGATGCTCTCGGCGCGGGCGAGGTCGGCTATCTCACGGCCTCCATCAAGACCGTGGCGGACACCCGCGTCGGCGACACCGTCACCGGCGTGGAGGACCCCTGCAGCGAGCCTCTGCCCGGCTACAAGGCCGTGCAGCCCATGGTCTACTCCGGCGTCTATCCGGCCGACGGCAGCAAATACGGCGACCTGCGCGACGCGCTGGAGAAGCTGAAGCTCAACGATGCCTCCATGTCCTATACGCAGGAAAATTCCATTGCCCTCGGCTTCGGCTTCCGCTGCGGCTTTTTGGGCCTTCTGCACATGGAGATCATCATGGAGCGCCTGGAGCGCGAATACAACCTCGACCTCATCACGACCGCGCCGAACGTCGTCTACCGCATCACGAAGACGAGCGGCGAAACCATTGAGGTCTATACCCCGCTGAATTACCCCGACCCCGCCGAAATTCTGCAGTGCGAGGAGCCGTTCGTCCGGGCCAGCATCCTGACGCCGCCGGAATACGTTGGCAACATCATGGAGCTTTGCCAACAGCGCCGCGGCGAATACCGCGACATGACCTACCTTGACGAGGGCCGCGTGGAGCTGCACTATTTCATGCCGCTCAATGAGATCATCTACGACTTCTTTGACGCGCTGAAGTCCCGCACGCGCGGCTACGGCTCGCTGGACTACGAGATGGACGGCTACCGTCCGTCGCGCCTTGTGAAGCTCGACATCCTGCTCAACGGCGAGATCGTCGACGCGCTGTCCTTCATCCTGTTTGCGGACAACGCCTACGCCCGCGCGCGCAAAATTTGCGAAAAGCTCAAGGAGAATATCCCGCGCCAGATGTTTGAAATTCCGGTGCAGGCGGCCGTCGGCGGCAAGATCATCGCCCGTGAGACCATCAAGGCCCTGCGCAAGGACGTGCTGGCCAAGTGCTACGGCGGCGACATCACCCGCAAGAAGAAGCTGCTTGAAAAGCAGAAGGAAGGCAAGAAGCGCATGCGCACGTTCGGCACGGTGTCCGTGCCCTCCGAGGCGTTTATGGCGGTTCTGAAAATGGACGAATGAAGCACATCACCATCTATACCGACGGGGCCTGCTCCGGCAACCCCGGCCCCGGCGGCTGGGGCGCGATTTTGGAGTGGAACGGCACGGAGAAGGAGCTTTCCGGCGGCGAGGCGCAGACGACGAACAACCGCATGGAGCTGACGGCCGTCATCTCCGCCCTGCGCGCGCTGAAGGAGCCGTGCGAGGTGTCGCTCTACACCGACTCGAAATACGTCTGCGACGCCGTGCAGAAGCGCTGGGTCTATGGCTGGCGTGCGCGCGGCTGGATCAAGGCCGACAAAAAGCCCGCGCTGAACGTCGACCTGTGGCAGGAGCTGCTGCCCCTGCTCGAGACGCACCGCGTGAGCTGGAACTGGGTGAAGGGCCACGCCGACAACGCCAAAAACAACCGCTGCGACGAGCTTGCCGTGGCGCAGAGCCGGGCACACGCCCGCGCGTAACGGAGGGAGAACGCATGTTTTACGGAATTCTGGCCGCCCTTGCGGCCGTGATCGTCGGGCTGGATCAGTGGACGAAGTGGCTGACGGTGACGCACATTCCGAGCACGAACGGCTCGGCCGTCGTCAAGGCCATTCCGGGGTTTTTCCACATCACACACATCAAGAACACCGGCGCGGCGTGGTCGATGCTCGAGGGGCAGACGTGGCTGTTCGTGCTGGTGACAGCGGCGTTTTTCGCCATTGTCGGCGTGCTGATCTGGAAAAAGGTCCTGCAGAAGAAATTTGAGCTTGTATGTCTCGCGATGATCGCGGGCGGCGCGCTCGGCAACCTCATCGACCGCGTCGTCTCCGGCGCAGTGACGGACATGATCCGTCTGGAATTCGTCAATTTCCCCGTATTCAACGTGGCCGACTGCTTCGTAACAACGGGCTGCGCGCTGCTCATCGTGTATGTCCTGTTTTTCGACCGGCCGAAAAAAACGCCGCCCGAACAGGACGGCAAGGCAGAATAAAGCGTCTCCGGGGCCCATAAGGGCCCCGGATTTTTTCGCGCAGGATCGGCGGTGCCTTGTAGGGGGCGGCGTCCTCGACGCCGCGTGGGCAGCTGCGATTTTTTGGGTACTTCGCCGACCGCAAACGCCTTGTAGGGGAGGGGCATGCCCCTCCCGGCGCAACGGCTGCGATTCGTACAGGGCTTCGGCAAAACGGTGCGCACCGATTGCGTCTGTAGCGGCGGTCAGTGACCGCCATGCAGGCTGGCAATGATTGCAGCACAAACTCATTGGCGCAATGCCCCCCGACTTGTCATTGCGAGGCCCCAAAGGGGCCGTGGCAATCTCGCAGGACCCGGTTGGATAACAGGTCACTCCCGGCGAAAACGTAACCGGTTGCAGGAGATTCCCACGTCGCTGCGCTCCTCGGAATGACAAACTTGGGGGCATTGCACGTTCACCGGGAATGCCTCCATATTTGCAACTGCCAATGGCGCTCAACCCCCGTAAAGGGGACGCCGCATCCGTAAGGCGGCAAAGCCGCCAACGGCTGCGCAGTGAGCGCCGCTACACCCCATACTTTGGCGTTTGCCATTTTAACGGCGGCCGGTACGGGACGGCGGTGCCTTCCCGAGATTGCCACGTCGGCCTGCGGCCTCCTCGCAATGACAATTCGGGAGCCGGTGCCGTTTTAGCGGCGGCCGGTACGGGCTGCGAGTGCAGCGCCGGGAGCGGCATGCCGCTCCCCTACAATGCCTATACTAAGACGCCAAATGGCCGGGGCTTGCGCCCCGGCCATGGCTTTTATGCCCGCAGGGAGGAAGGATGGAAGACCTGCGGTGGGATTCTGCTTACTTTTCGAGCCAGCGCATGAGGATCGTGGCGATCTGTGCGCGGGTCGCGGTAGCCTGCGGCTCGAGGTTGGCCGTGCCGTTGGCATCGGCGACGCCGTTGATGAGGCCGCTGGCGACTGCCCAGTTCAGGGCTTCCTTCGCCCAATCGGAGACCTTGGCGGCATCCGGGAAGGCGGAGAGCTTGTCTTCCTTGGCAGCCTCTGCACCGGCGTAACGGTAGAGCATTGCGGCGATCTGCTCGCGGGTAATGCTGTCGTCCGGGGCGAAGGTGTTCTTGGCGACGCCATTGACGATGCCGTTGTTCGCGGCCCAGATGACGGCCTTCGTGTACCAGGTGTCGTCCGCCACATCGGTGAACGGGTTGACCTGCTTGCCGGTGTCGGGCTCGCCCGCTGCGCGGTAGAGCACGGTGACGAGCTGCGCGCGGGTCAGCTGGCCGTCCGGCTCGAACTTGCCGCCGCCGACGCCGTTCATGAGGCCATTCGTCAGGGCGTAGTCCACGCCTTCGTGGTACCAGGCGTCCGCATCAAGGTCGGTGAAGGCCTTGGACGGGCAGTGGTCGGAGTTTGCGAAGATCGGACGCGTCTCGACTGCCTGGCAGACGGAGCAGGTGCGGGTCTCTTCGCCGTCTTCGAAGCAGGCGGCCTCCTTCGTGACGGTCCAGTCGCCGAAGCTGTGACCGGTGGCCGGGATGACCTCGGTGGAGATGGTCTCGCCGCAGTCCTCACAGACGACGGTCTTGCTGCCGTCCTCGGTGCAGGTGGCGGGAACGATGTTCTCCTTGACATGCTCGTGCTTGCAGCCCTCGTAGACGATGTTGTCCTCGCCGACAATGACAGCGTTCCCGGTGATGGTGAGCTTGGCGTCGAACGGGACGATGAGCTTACCCTCGATGCAGAGCTTGCCGTCGACGGTGACATTGCCGCTCAGGGTAACGGTCACGCCCTCGGGGATGCAGGAGCCGTCATTGTAGCCGATGTCGGTCTTGCCGTCCCAGATAACGGTGGGCAGCTCGTCGAGATCGGTGCAGCCGCCGACCATGTTGCGCTGGCTGTTCAGCACGGCGATGATCTTGGCATCCGGGCGGAAGACGCTCGCGCCGATGTTATCGAGCTTGCCGTTCAGGTAGACCGTCGTCGGCCCGACCCAGTACTTGGCGGTATAGTCGGAGTTGTACATCTGGGAGCCGAAGGCCTTGTCGCCGATGTAGGTCAGGTTCTCCGGCATATGGACAGTCTCGCCGACCGGCGTACCGGCGAAGGCAGACTTTCCGATGTACTCGAGGCTGTCGGGCAGGTTGACGGTTGCGTTGGAGCTGGATGCAATCGCGCTCTCATTGATGCGCTTCAGGGTGCTCGGCAGGTTGATGGTCGTGGCAGCCTCACCGAAGAGGGAGTAGTAGCTCAGCTCCGTGATGCCCTCGCCGACGTTGATCGTCTCGTGACGGTTGCCCGCAAAGGCACACTGATCCATGAACTCGATCGTGCCGGGGATGTTGAGCTCCTTTGTCTGCCAGGTGGGAATGAGACCCTGGTTCTCCAGCTGACGCTCCCAGCCGAGGTAGCCGAAGGACTGATAGCCGACGTACTTCAGGTTGGCAGGCAGCTCGCCGAAGGTACGGACGTTGAACATCTGGTCGAAGGTGCGGTCACCGGTCTTTTCGATCGTGTCCGGCAGGTCCTCCATAGTCAGGATGGACTGATTCTGGAACAGGAGCTTATCTGCCAGCTCGGTGACGGTGTAGGTGCGGCCGTCGCCCTCGTTCGTGACGGTAGCGGGGATGGCGAACGTCTCCGTCTTTGCATCATCGCTAATGGCGGTGATGGCAACGGTCGTGTCGGACGTCGGCATGTAGCTGATGCCGTCCACGGCGAACTGGCCGCCGAAGTAGGAGGTGTAGGGGGCGCCATTGATGAGGATCTCATGGCCGTAGCCGGAGTAGCGCAGGAGCTTGGCCGTCTCGGTCGTTGCGGCATGCATAACGCCGGTCTGATCCTCATACTTGTTGTTCCAGAAATAGAAGGCATCCTTGCCGATGGACTTTACGCCGGAGCCGACATAGCAATTCTGAACGCCCTCGCAGTAGATAAAGGCGTTGAAGCCGATGGTCTCGACGGAGTCCGGAATGATGATCTCCTTGAGTTTCGTGGAGCAGAAGGCCCACTGGTCGATCTTCTTCAGGCCGTCCGGCAGGTTCAGCTTCTCGAGGCCGGAGCCATAGAAGGCCGCATTGCCGATGGTCTTGACAGAGGACGGAATGTAGATGCGTTTCAGACCGGTGCAGTTCCACAGCAGGCCGCTCGGGATCTTCTCCATGTCCTGCGGCAGCTCAACATAGGTGACGTTCGCGCAGCCGTAGAAAATATTCGCGCCGTAAGTCTCGACCGAGGAGGGAAGGCTGATGGTCGTCAGGCCCTTGCAGCCCATGAAGGCCTTTTCACCGATATAGGTGACCGTGTTGGGGATATCGCCGTCGACCACACCGGACATGTTGAAGGCAGAGTCTCCGATGAATTCCAGAGAGGACGGAAGCGTCAGCGGAGCGCTGGCCACGCCGTTGAAGGCCATGCTGCCGATGGTCTTGACGCTGTCGGGAATGTGCAGGGTCTTGATGCCGCTGGCAAAGAAGAAGGCCGAACCGCCGATGGTCTCTAGGCCCTCGGGCAGGGTGATGGAGGTGGTCTTCATGTTGAAGTAGAAGGCCTCGGCAGCAATTGCCGTCACGCGGTAGGTCTTGCCCTCATAGCTGACGGTCGCCGGAACGGTGATCTCTGCCATGGAGGAATAGGAGCCGCTGTAGTTCTGGGTCTTGTTGTTCTCCGGCAGGAGCAGGACCGTATCCGGGCCGGAGACCTTCCACCACAGGCCGTCCTCGGTCGTGAAGATCTCGCCGAGATTCTCGCACTCGCCAAAGTTGCGCTCCGTGGGAACACCCTGACCGACCGTGACCATGCAGTAGGAGGACAGGCGGGAGAAGGCCGTGGCTGTGATGCGGACGGTGCCGTCGGACACGCCCGTGACCTCACCCTTTTCGTTGACGGTCGCGACGGACTCATCGGAGGAGCTCCACTCGAGAGCGATATCCTGCATGGAGGCGGGATAGACCTTGTAGGAGAGCTGCTTCGTCTGACCGATGCTGATCTGAGCAGGCTCGATCTCGATGCCCTGCGGGCCGATATCGATGAAGGTCGTGGAGGTATTGTTCGCGCAGTCGCCGAGCATGATGCCGACGCGGCCGGGGTTGGCGGCCTTCAGGGACAGCTGCTGAACGAGATCAGAGGCATCGAGGACGACACGGACGGTCTCGCCTTCCTTCATGTCCTTGAATTCCTCGGCGGCTTCCAGATAGAAGAACTGCTGTGCGGAATCGATGAGCCAGAGGAACTGGAGATACTTGTTGTCGGAGACGGTGACAGCCAGCTTGAGGTCGCCGTTTTCGTCCTCGAACAGCTCGGCACTCTTCAGCTCCGGTTTCGTGTTATCGACATAGAAGGTGTAGCTCTGATAGTCGTCCACGTCAGAGCCGACGCCGCGGCCGCGGACGGAGAAGGTGTACTCACCCTCAGGCGCCCAGTCGCCGGCATTGTAGCTGCCGTCCGCACCGGGCAGGCGGCCGTTCCAGCCCTTCTGAACGAGCGTCGACGTGGCCTGATAGCCGGACTGCGTAACGGCGATGTAGGTCTTGCGGACAGAACCGAGGTCGCCGGAATCCCACATGGTCTCGCCCTTGGCGTTCTTGACCGTGATCTGATAGGCCTCGGAGTTGCGCAGCAGGCTGGACTGATGCACCAGGGTGCGGCCGCCGCGCGCCGGGCCGAAGCCCATCCAGCGACGTGCAAAGGCATCCGTGCGGCTGTTCACGCCGACATAGTTGCCGGAGAGGGCAGCGTTGACGTCAGCCAGAACGGAATAGGTGATGTTGGCCGGGCCCTCGTCATAGGTGCCCTGGAAAACCTTCAGGCTGTTCCAGTCGCCATAGAAGCCGAGAACCGGCAGGCTCAGGCTGACGCCCTCGTCGGCGGTCAGGAAGGTGAAGCCCTCGACATAGGAGCCGTTCGGGAAGTTGTCCTGATAGGCCTGCTTGCCCGCGGCGGTCAGCTCGATCTTCACGGAGAAGGTCGCCTCGCCGTTGGCGGGGGCGGTGATCTTGTTGTCCGCGGTCAGGCCGGTATAGGTGATGGTCACTTCATCGGCCGTCAGGTCGCGGTTGGAGTTGGATGCGAAGTTTTCGCCGTTGATGACCGTGATGGTCTCGATCATGGCGGTGGTATCGACGGTGTAGGACTTGGCCTCGCCCGTCATGTTGTGGACGGTCGCGGTGTAGGTGTAGACGCCGTCCTTGCTGGAGCCGACCTCAGCCTTCGGGCGCTTGCTGCCCTCGACGGAGAGGTATGCACCGGATTCGATGGCATTGGCAATATTGGCAACGCCTGCGCCCTGGCGGCGGACCGGATAATAGGTCCCGTCCAGCTCCCTGGAGGGGGAGGCAGTGCTCATGAGCAGGCTGTTGACCAGATCGCCGAGTGCCTCGCCCTTGACATCGGGATAATTCTTCTCGATATACTGGCGCAGCAGCGCGGCCTCACCGGCCATGTGCGGCGTGGCCATGGAGGTACCGGAGTAGACCTCATAGGCATTGTTCGCGCCGAGGACGGAGGAGCGGATGCCGCCGCCGGGAGCGGAGATCTCCGGCTTGATGGTCAGGTCGGGAGCCGGGCCCTTGCTTGAGAAGGAGCTGACGCCGCCGCCGATGGGGTTGTCTACCAGACCGTAGTTTTCCTTGGAGAAGGAGACCTTCTTCTCGGATGCGGCGGCCAGCTTGGCGCCCGCGATCTTGGTCACGGTGACGGTGGGGATGAAGAAGCTTTCCAGCGCAGCATTGATGATCGCGCCGTTGACGTTGTCATAGATGATGCAGGCAGCCGCGCCGGCCTTGGAGGCGTTCTCCGCCTTGGTGCCGAAGTTGAGGCCGCCGCGCTGCACCACGGCAATCTTGCCGGTCACGTCGAGGCCCTCATAGTCGGCTTCCTCGCCGAGACCCGGAACCATGACATATTCCAGCGTCTTGCCGTCCATGGTGTCCAGAATGTCATATGGCGTGGAGGTGGCGCTGTTCACGGCGTTGTTGTAGGCAAGCTTTTCCTCGCCGAGCAGCATGTAATAAGAGGTGGTCTTGGCGTTATCCACGGAGGCAACGGACAGGCTCGCCTCCAGCGTGGACGGAGACGCAACGATGGCGTTGTCGGGATACTCCGCGTAGGTCAGGTTGTTGTGCGCATTGTAGTTCGTGGAGGACGTCTCGTTGCCGGCTGCGACCAGGACGTTGACGCCGGCCTTTTCGGCACGGGTATAAACGCCGTAGTACGTCAGGTGCTCTTCCTCGCTCTCGTTCTCATCGCCGTAATCCGTAAAGCCGGCCGGGGAGCCGAGCGACATGTTGATGGAATCCGCGCCGAGCTTGACGGAATCGTCCACACCGGCGAGGATGATATCGTCGGAGGTGGAGCCGGAGTTGTCGCCGAAGATCTTCATGATCATCAGCTGGGCGTTCGGGGCCACGCCATAGAAGTCCTTGCCGTTGTTGCCCGCGACGGTGCCTGCAACGTGGACGCCGTGCGCCTGACCGACGGCCTCGGCATCGGTATCGCCGTTCGCGTAGTCATAGCCGTAGGGGGCCTTTTCGTTGATGTACACGGAATCGGCATCCGTCACCTTGCTTGCAAGCGTCTGGCTCTGCAGCAGGGAGGCGATGTCGTCCTTGGAATACTTCGTATTCGTCGGCATGACGGAGAAGGCCTCGTGCGCCTTCATGAAGCCGGTGTCAAGGATGGCGACGATCGTGCCGGTGCCGTCATAGCCCATGGCATTGGCCTCGGTCGAGCCGACCATGCCGGTGGAGCTGCTCATGGAGATCGTGTAGTCATCGGCACTGAGGTCCTCGGGCAGGCTGTACTGCTCCGCGACCCAGACGTTCTTGACGCCGTTCAGCGAGCGGACCTCGTCGAGCTTGCCGTAGGGGAGCTTCATGGAGAAGCCGTTCAGGACGGTCGTATAGGAATAGGTGAGGTCGCTTGCGCCATTGACGGAAGCGGTCTCGGTCTTTCCGGTCCGTGCCTCGATCTCGGCACGGACGGAAGCCTGCTCGTTCAGGAGGTCCTGCTCGAGCTGCAGGCCGGCGGGGGAGCTGACAAACGTGTCGAGTTCTCCCGTGGCTGCGTCTGCCAGAGGCTCGCTCTCCAGCTCCACGATCACCGTGACGATGTCGGAGGCCTTGAGGGAGTTTTCGTCGCTCGAGAGAACAACTTCGTCCGCAGACGGAATTTCACCCTCGACCTCATGCGGGGTGATCTCCTGATCCGCGGGAGACAGGGAATTCTTATCGGTCCAGCGGGCGGAGATCGCGTCGTCGCTCTCTTCGGCCGCGGGTTCGACGGCCATGGCCGGAACAACGCCGAGCGTTGTCAGGCACATTGCCAGAACCAACAGGATCGCCAGAAACCGTTTCATTTTCATGGTCCTTCTTCCTTTCATTTCGATAGATGGCAGTGCTAACTTTCTGCCTTGGCGGTATTCTACCACGTCGCTCAAAGAAAATCAATAGAAATTCTATATTCATCTTATCAAAATTCGATGAACGTTATAAATCGAAATATCAGAAGAAAATTTTATATAATCCGCACTATTTCATCAGATTATCTGGATATTTTCAATATTCCAAGAAGTTTCATCTTCAAATTATTTCCATTTGTCCGCAATGCACGCACATTTGTTGTGAATTATCACCGCAATTTCTACATTTTGCACGAGATATTTCGTCAAACTTCGATATCCGTCCGAATCTAGCGCTTGACTTTTCCGCTCAACCGGGATACAATATGCATGAATTACGATAGAAATCGAAATGCCATCCTCAGGAGGACTTCTGACTTGCAGATCCAATATTTTGAGCGCCTCAATCCGGAGATGGAGTGCATCTATCTGCTGGAGCGCCGTTATCAGGCCGGGGAGGATGCCCCGCACAGCATCCCTGCCCTGCGCGATTATCTCTCCGGGAAATACAATATCCCGATGTTTGAGCTGGAGGCCATGCTGCAGCCGCTCATCGATCTGGAAAACTACGTCGTCTCCAATCTGCAGGTCAGCGAGGAGCGGCTGCGCTTTTTCTTCTCCTCGCGCGGCGGCACGACCTCGGCGCTGGCCCGGCCGCTCTATGCCGTGCTGCACAGCCGCCCGCACTACGGCAGCCTGCCGGAGGCCGAAAAGCTCGGCGCGCTCAAGCGCGTGCTGGCCCGCGTGCTCGGACTGGAGACGGAGGACCTTGCCGGGATCGACAGCTTCGACGCTCTCATCCGCTTCCTGCTGCAAAGCCCGGCGACTGAGGATGTGAAGTGGATCTGCACGGCGCTGTTTTACTCCATTGATGACTATATGGAGGAGCTGGACATCATCCTGCGCAAGGCGACGGCCCTGTTCCTCGAGCATGTGCCGGACACGGCCGCGTCGCTTTGCCGCGGCGCAATGAAGGACGCAAAGGCCAAGATCGGCGACGATCCCGTGGCTCTGTTCGTCAACCTGAGCCTGCCGCAGCGCCCGGAGCGTCTGACCGTCGTGCCGTCGATGATGGCGTTCCACGGCGTGCAGTGGGACTTTGCGGCGGAAACGCTGTATTACGGCGTGTACTACACCCAGCTCGGCGAGCTGATCGTGAAATATTCCGACCAGTCGGCCTCGCTTGTCCGGCGGCTGAAGTCCATCGGCGACAAGAGCCGCCTGGAGATCCTGCGCGCCGTGAAGGACGGCCCGTGCAACGGGCAGGATATCGCCGAAAAGCTGTCCCTCGCCCCGGCCACGATCTCGCACCACATGAACCTGCTGTGCAACGAGGGGCTTCTCACGGCCACGCGCCGCGGCACGAGCCTGTATTATGAGCCGGACTGCGAAAACCTCAGCCGCTTTCTCCGTGAGCTGGAGCACTATTTGCTGTAAAATTTGTTGTAAAATATGTAGGGGCGGGGACAGCCAGGCCCGGCTCAAAACCGCCGATACGGACAGGCTGCCGTTAAAATGGCACCAGCCCCCGAATTGTCATTGCGAGGAGCGAAGCGACGTGGCAATCTCGGGAAGGCAGTTGCGTTTTCGCCGGGGCTTTCCTGTTATCCACCCCGGTACTGCTAGATTGCCACGGCCCCGTTGGGGCCTCGCAATGACAGCCCCGGAAGCCTCATGCCGTTGAATCCATGCCGCAAATATTGGCAGCCTGCATGGCGCTCGCTACCCGCAAGGGGCACGCCGCATCCGTAAGGCGGCAAAGCCGCCAACGGCTGCGCAGTGACCGCCGCTACGGACGCAATTGGTTGGTACGTTTTATCGGCACTTTGTACGAACTGGAAGTGCCTTCCCGAGATTGCCACGGCCCCGTTGGGGCCTCGCAATGACAAATCGGGGGCGTTCACCATTGTAACGGCAACTGGCACGAGTCGTTCGTGCGGCGCCGGGAGGGGACAGCCCGGCCCCTACAATTTTATTTATCCGGCTTCTCCAGCCTCTCCGGCACGGGGGCCTGACACGCCGGCATGGCGCGGCCGTCCGCGATGCTGCGGATGGCGGGCAGCTGCGGGTCCGCCAGCTCGTTCTTTCGCCCTTTTCGTTCCATAAAAAATCCCTCCCGCGCTAGTTTGGCGGGAGGGTGCTCTTTTTATGCGGAAAAATCAGGCCAGCAGACGGAACGCGCCGTACATCCCGGCGTCGTTGCCGAGCGTGGCGAGCGCAAACTGCGTGTCCTTGCAGGCGTGGAACATGTGCGCGCGGAAATGGCGCTCGACGCCGCGCAGCAGGTAGTCGCCCGCGCGGGACACGCCGCCGCCGAGGATGATGCGCTCCGGGTCGCAGACGCAGCAGGCGTCTGCCAGTGCCTCGCCCAGATAGTCGAACACCTGCTCAAGCGTTTCGACCGCGAAGGCGTCGCCGCCGCGGGCGGCGTCGAACACGTCCTTGCAGGCAAAGTGCTCCATCGCACGCAGGCAGGACGGCTCGGCCGATTCGGCAAGGCGCTTTTTCGTCACGCGGACGATGCCGTTCGCCGAGGCATACTGCTCGACGCAGCCGCGTTTGCCGCAGGTGCAGGGGGCCTTGTCCGGCGCACTGATCTCGATATGGCCAAGCTCGCCGCCGACGCCGTGCGCGCCCGTGAGCAGGCGGCCGTCCACGATGACGCCGCCGCCGATGCCCGTGCCGAGCGTGACGAAGATGGCGGACCGGCAGCCTGAGCCGCCGCCCATCCAGAATTCGCCGAGGGCGGCACAGTTCGCGTCGTTCCCGGCGCGCACGCGCAGGCCCGTCAGAATGCCGAGGGCATCGTGCAGGTTGAATACGCCCCAGTTCAGGTTCACGCAGCGGTTGACCATGCCGGAGGCATCCACCGGGCCCGGCACGCCGATGCCGAGGCCAAGGCAGTCGTCCCGCGAAAGCCCGCGGCGGGCCATGCAGTCCTGCACGCTACGCGCGATGTCCGGCAGAATGTTCTCGCCGCCGTTTTCCGTGCGCGAGGGAAGCTCCCACTTTTCCAGAAGCTCGCCCGCCTCGCTGAGCAGACCGAGCTTGACCGTCGTTCCGCCGACGTCGACACCGAATCCGTATTTCATAAGCTACCTCACTTGTTGTGTGTATTTGCAGGGATAATGTCATGCGTTGTAGGGGAGGGGCATGCCCGGCCCGGCGCTGCATTGGCGCATTAAAATGGCACTGGCCACCGAATTGTCGTTGCGAGGAGGCCGCAGGCCGACGTGGCGCCCTGAGCGCGAAGCGCGAGGAAGTGCCCTTGGGGTGCAATCTCGGGAAAGCACCGCCGACTCGTATCGGCTGTCGTTAAACGGTATGCACCGAAGTATGGGGTGTAGCGGCAGTTGGTGAGCGCCTTGTAGGGGGTCATTAAACCGCTGGAGGGCGCTGGTGCACCGCCGCACTCCCCTGATGTGTCATTGCGAGGAGCGAAGCGACGTGGCAATCTCGCAGTACCGGAGTGGATAACAGGAAAGCCCCGGCGAAAACGCAACTGCCTTCCCGAGATTGCCACGGCCCCGTTGGGGCCTCGCAATGACAACCCCGGAAGCCTCATGCCGTTGAATCCATGCCGCAAATATTGGCAGCCTGCATGGCGCTTACTAAGCGCCGCTACAGACGCAACCGGTGCGCACCATTTTATCGATAGCCCGGTACAAATCGCAGGCGCTGTGCCGGGAGCGGCATGCCGCTCCCCTACAACTTTCCGCGAGATCTGTTGCTCTCATTATACACTGCCGCAGCATTTTTTTCTACTGCTGCAGCAGTTTTTTTCCGACGTGACTTGCGTTTTCGGCCGTTTTGCGATAACATAAGGGGGAGATACTGAACAAAGGAGCATGGTGTCCATGTTAAAAGTTGATCTTTCGAATGTCTGGGGCGACCTGTCCCTGCCCGATCTGCTCGCCACGGAGCAGGAGGTCTTCGCCGCGCACAAGACGCTGGCCGAGGGCCGCGGTCCCGGCAATGATTTTCTCGGCTGGCTGGAGCTGCCCACGTTTGAGGAGACGGAGGAGCTGCAGCGCATCCGCCGCGCCGCGGAGCGCATCCGTGCGGATTCCGACGTGTTCGTCGTCGTCGGCATTGGCGGCTCGTACCTCGGCCCGCGCGCTGCCATTGAGCTGGTCAAGGGCCAGAACCACAACCTGAAGGATTCCGACCCGCAGGTCTTCTTCGCAGGCAACAACCTGTCTACCCGCGCGTGGCAGGAGCTGTGCGAGCTGCTCGAGGGAAAGGATTTCTCCATCAACATCATCTCGAAGTCCGGCACCACGACGGAGCCGGCCATCGCCACCCGCGCCCTGCGCTGGATGCTCGAGCGCAAGTACGGCGCCGAGAAGGCCAAAAAGCGCATCTACGTCACGACGGACCCGAAGCACGGCGCGCTGCGCCAGATGGCCACGGAGGAGGGCTACGAGTCCTTCATCATCCCGCCGAATGTCGGCGGCCGCTACAGCGTGCTGACCGCCGTCGGCCTGCTGCCGATGGCCGTTGCGGGCATCGCTCCGATGGACGTCATGCTCGGCGCGGCCCGCGCCCGCAAGGAGCTGGACATCCGCTCGTTTGAAAACCCCGCGTGGCAGTATGCCGCCATCCGCAACCTGCTGTACCGCCGCGGCAAGGCCATCGAGCTGCTGGGCTGCTATGAGCCGAGCTTCCGCTACTTCGCGGGCTGGTGGCAGCAGCTGTTCGGCGAGAGCGAGGGCAAGGACGGCAAGGGCCTGTTCCCCGCGACCGTGGAATTCACGGCCGACCTGCACTCCCTCGGGCAGATGATCCAGCAGGGCCAGCGCAACCTCTTCGAGACCATCGTCCGCTTTGCCCCACCGCGCAAGCGCACGACCATCGAGGTCGACTGGAAGAATCTGGACGGCCTGAACTACCTCGAGGGCAAGACGCTCGACTTTGTCGAGGAGCAGGCCTTCCAGGGCACGCTCAGCGCCCACGTCGACGGCGGCGTGCCGAACATCGTGCTGCAGACCGACGAGGTCGATGCCGATACGCTCGGCGAGCTGTTCTACTTCTTCGAGCTGTCGTGCGGCATCTCCGCCTATATGCTGGGCGTGAACCCGTTCAACCAGCCCGGCGTCGAGTTCTATAAGAAGAACATGTTCCACCTGCTGGGTAAGCCCGGCTATTGATCGGAGCAGAATGCCCCCGCACGGGATGCCATTGGCATCCCGTGCGGGGGTTTGTTTATGCCGCAGGCGCTTGCAGTCCGTACAAAGCATCGATCACGGCTTGACAACTGTACGAAATCGTACTATAATAATATGGTATGATTTCGGACATTGGAGGCCATTATGCATGAATATCGTTCCCCGGCGCTGAAGCGCCTCAACTGCCTGCTGAGCGAAATGGACGCGGCCTATCATGAGGCCGCGCAGCGACAGGGACAGAATGACAGCACGAGCCGCATCCTCTATGCCCTGTGCGAGCTTGGCTCGCCCGCGTCGCTGCGTGCCGTCTGTGAGAGCACCGGTCTGAGCAAGCAGACCGTCAACTCCGCCCTGCGCAAGCTCGAGGCGGACGGCATTTTATATCTGGAGCCGTCCGGCGCGCGGAGCAAGCGCGTCTGCCTGACGGAGGCGGGGCTGCGCGTGGCAGATGCCACGGCCGGCCGCCTGATCCGGCTGGAAAACAGCATCTTTGACGAATGGCCCGCAGAGGATGTGCAGCAATATCTCGGGCTGATGGAGCGCTATCTGCAGGCATTCCGCTGCAAGCTGCCGGAGCTGGGGGGGCAGGAATGAACAGCACATTTTCCGGCCACTTCGGCTACCGCCGCCTGCTGCGCGTGACGCTGCCGTCCATCGTGATGATGATCTTCACGTCGATCTACTGCGTGACGGACGGCTTTTTCGTCTCGAATTTTGCGGGCAAGGCCGCATTCACGGCCGTGAACTTCATCATGCCGTATCTGATGATCCTCGGCTGCGTCGGCTTCCTGTTCGGCACCGGCGGCAGCGCCCTCATCGGCAAGACGATGGGCGAGGGCGACAGAAAACACGCCGACCGGCTGTTTTCCATGGTCATCTGCGTGACGGCCCTGTCCGGTCTGGCGCTCGGTGTGCTCGGCATCGTGCTGCTGCGGCCCGTGGCGGAGCTGCTCGGCGCGGAGGGCGAGCTGCTGGAGAACTGTGTGCGCTACGGCAGGCTCATCCTGATCGCGAACCCGGCCTATGTGCTGCAGTTCGCATTTCAGTGCCTGTTTGCCACGGCGGGCAAGCCGAAGCTCGGCCTCGCGGTGACCGTGGCGGCGGGCGCGACGAACATGGTGCTCGACGCGCTGTTCGTCGGCGTGTTCCGCTGGGGCATCGCGGGCGCGGCCGTCGCTACGACGCTGAGCCAGTGCGTCGGCGGGCTGCTGCCGCTCCTCTATTTCCTCGGAAAGTGGAACCGCAGCGAGTTGCATCTGACGCGCTTCCGCTTTGACGGGCGCGCGCTCGGCCGCATCTGCGGCAACGGCTCGTCGGAGCTGATGAGCAATATTTCCATGTCTCTCGTCGGTATGCTCTATAACGCGCAGCTCATGCGCTACGGCGGGCAGAACGGCATCGCGGCCTACGGCGTGCTGATGTATGTCAGCATGATCTTCCACGCGTGCTTCATCGGCTACGCCGTCGGCGTGTCGCCGGTGGTGAGCTTCCACTTCGGCGCGCAGAACCGGCCGGAGCTGCACAGCCTGCTGCGCAAGAGCCTGCGGCTCATCGGCGGCAGCTCGATTGTGATGCTGGCGGCGGGCGAGGCGCTGGCGCGGCCGCTCGGGCAGATCTTCGTCGGCTACGACGAGGCGCTGCTGGCCATGACGGTGCGCGCGTTCCGGATCTACTCCTTCTCGTTCCTGCTCGCGGGCGTAGCCATTCTTGGCTCGTCGTTCTTCACGGCGCTGAACGACGGCCTGACGTCCGCGCTCATCTCGTTCCTGCGGACGCTCGTATTTCAGATCGCGGCCGTGCTCCTGCTGCCGCTCGTGCTGAAGCTGGACGGCATCTGGCTCTCCATCGTGTTTGCGGAAACCATGGCCGTGCTTGTGACGACGGTCTTCCTGCTGGCGAAGCGGAAAAAGTACGGATATTAAAGGCAGCCGCCGGGCAAATGCCCGGCGGCACTTTTTTGAGCGCCCGGTAGGGGAATATTCAACCGCGCGAGAGCGCCGATGCACCACAGCACCACCTGATGTGTCATTGCGAGGAGGCCAAAGGCCGACGTGGCAATCTCGCAGTACCCGGCTGGATCGTGGGAAAGCCATCGGCGAAATCGTAACTGCCTTCCCGAGATTGCCACGGCCCCTTCGGGGCCTCGCAATGACAAACTTGAGAGCATTATACGTCCGCCATGAATGCCTCCATATTTGCGACTGCCAATGGCGCTCACTGAGCGCCGCTACAGACGCAATTGGTCCGTGCGTTTTATCGACGCCCTGTACGGACTGCAAGTGCCTTCCCGAGATTGCCACGGGCGCGAAGCGCCCTCGCAATGACAAATCGGGGGCCGTTACCATTTTAACGGCGGCTTGTACGGGCTGCAAGTGCGTCGCCGGGAGGGGCATGCCCCTCCCCTACAACACATGGCCGGAGGCCTGCACATTACTCCGCAAACGGGTAGCTATGCTCATAATAGCTCGCGCCGGCGAGGGAGCCGATGGGGGACAGGAGCATGAGCTTTCCGTTCTCGTCGGGGTACATCATCATATCGTCATTGACGTTTTCGGCGCTGCGCGTCCATTCGAGCTGCTCCTGCCAGAGCGCGTCGTCGCCCATGGTGTCCGGATAGATGGAGCGGAAGCAGCGCTCGGCGGCATCGGCCGCGCCCGCCTCGAATTCCGCCTGCGTCACGCCGCACAGGTCGAGGATCTGCGCGTTCGTCAGACGCGTGCCGGTGATGCGGTCGAAGCAGTAGACCTGATGATAGGCGCAGTCGTTCGGGTAGGACGAGTGGGTGAGGAGCACAAGCACGTCGCCGCACCAGTGGCTCTCCCAGCCGATCTCGACGCACGTCGGGTCATAGCCCTGTGCCTGCGCGGTATGGGCCTCGTCGACGAGCGGCATAAGCTCGTCGGAAATGGCGGTGTTGATGAGCTCAGCATCCTGCGTCTGGCAGTTCAGCTGCGGGATGCGGTAGGAATAGCCCTCGCCGCTCTCGTTCAGCAGATCTGTGACGGCGTTTTCCTTCTGCATCTGCTCGCCGGTCGGCGCCCACGGGCCGGTGGATTCAGGCGCCTCGCTTTCGACGGGCGTTTCGTCCGTCCCCATGGGGAGCGTGGCGGCAGGGGACGTGCCGCAGGACGCCAGCAGCAGGCAGAGTGCAGCCAGCAGCGCGGGAATGAGCTGTTTCATGAGAAAATTCCTCCTTGGATGTTCTATTCCGTTAGACGGAAAAGAAAGCGGGATGTTCCGGCGGGCAGTGACAGAGTGGAGCGTGAAGCATACAAACCGATTGCGTCTGTAGCGGCGCTCGTTGCGCAAGGCCGCTGGGCGAGAGAAACATGTAGCGGCGCTCAGTGAGCGCCTTGCAGGGGAATATTCAACCGCAGGAGGGCACTGGTGCACCACCGCACCACCCTGACGTGTCATTGCGAGGAGCGAAGCGACGTGGCAATCTCGCAGTACCCTGCTGGATCACAGGGCACTCCCGGCGAATACGGTAACTTTACGCGGCGGGGCGTCGAGGACGCCGCCCCCTACAAGGCGCGTGCGGTCGGCGGGATGCCACCAAACCTGCAGCCTGCAAGGCGCTCACTGAGCGCCGCTACACCCATACTTCGGCGTTTGCCATTTAACGACAGCCGGTACAAATCGACAGTGCCTTCCCGAGATTGCCACGTCGGCCGTTGGCCTCCTCGCAATGACAAACTTGGGGGCATTACACGTTCGCCATGAATGCCTCCATCTTTGCAGCTGCCAAAGGCGGTCACTGACCGCCGCTACAGACGCAATCAGTGCATGCCGTTTTAACGGCAGCCGGTACGGGGCGGCGGTGCAGCGCCCTGACAATGCGGGCCGCTCGGGGTTATCCCGGGCGGCCCGTCAGCATTATTGGGAATTTGCCGTGCGCTCTGCCTTCGCCAGTTTGCGCTCCTCCTTCGTGCGGAAGAAGTGCTCGAAGACCGGGATGAAGAACATGCACACGAACGCCGCCGTGAAGCCGCCGTTATACAGGCAGAAGCCGCCGTGCAGCAGGGGCACGCTCGTGACGAGCGTGAAATGCAGCATACCGGCGAGGATGCCGAACGGCCAGCCATAGCGGCCGGAGATCGGCGAAAGACCGTTTGCAAAGCAGAGGCCGACGACGATGGCCTGCGCGTTGATGGCCTGCGTATAGGCCTCGCCGACACAGAACCACTTGCCGAGGAACGACGCGGCAACATAGCCCACCATGATGGGCCAGACATTGACGGGGTGGCTGCCGGAGCAGCAGCAGGCCAGCATGCAGAAGATGCAGCCGAACGTCACGGCGTTGAACGTCGCGCCGACCAGATTATAATACAGCACGATGAACAGGCCGTAGACGCCGACGTTCATCAGGAACGCGGCATTGCCGTACTTCTGCGAGAAGTCGACGCTGTAGCCGGGGTCGCGGAGCAGACGCCAGTAGTCCTTCGGGCGGCAGCCCAGCACGAGCGCGCCGACAATGCACAGGCCGAACACGCCGAAGCAGAACACATTGGCCACATTCCAGCTCGAGACGCCGAGGTCGGTGCTCGCGCCGCCGGGCAGCGTGCCGCCGAGCGCCTGATAGAGCAGGGCGCGGACGAAGAAGGCCGTCAGACCGACGGGCACCGCGGCGGAATAGAGGTCATAGCCCTTGTGCATCTTCGGCGAGTGGGCCAGCCCGGCGGGCAGGCAGAAGCCGATGAACAGGCCGATGGCGACCGCCAGCAGGATGCCCTGCCAGCGGAAGCCGACGACATCCGCATGGGGATAGCGGATCATCAGGTCCGTGAACAGCGGGCAGATGCCGGTCGTGAAGACCATGGCGTTGATCTGGTTCACGGGATTTTCGCGCTTGACCAGGCAGTACAGCAGCACGCCTAGGAAGCCGAACCAGAGGTTCAGGATGTTGACGCCCCAGAAGCAGAACCCGGCCGTCAGCAGAAAGGCGAGGCACGACGTGGCATTGACCTTGACCTTCGGCAGGCTGTAGAGGGCCGTGAGGACGAGGCAGACGAGGCCCGCGTTCAGGAACGTTCCGGCGTAGCCGCCGTTATCAAAATAGTTGGTCGAGACCTTCGAGGACTCCGTCATGATGCGGCGCAGACCGGTGAACATCTCCGCGCGGTCCGGCGCGATGAAGGCGGAGCAGAAGAAGGCGAAGGTAAATGCGGCGAACAGAAGCCTGAGGAAGCTGCTCGCCGAAAGCTGCTTCAGCTTATGCATGATTCTCTCTCAACTTTCCCGTCCGAAAATCAGACGCGCTCGGCAGCTTCGATGACATGCTTCATGAGGACGGACGTCGTCACGCTGCCCACACCGCCGGGGACGGGGGTGATGGCCTCGACGATCGGCTCGACCTCGGCATAGACCGCGTCGCCCGCAATGGCGCCCAGACCGCCGCGCGCGTTCGGCTTGTTCTCATCCCAGTTGATGGAGACGTCGATGACGACCTGACCGGGACGGACATAGTCCTTCGTCAGGGAGTTCAGCACGCCCGCTGCGGAGACGAGGATATCGGCCTTGCGGCAAACTTCAGCGGTGTTGACGGTCTTGGTGTGGCAGACGGTCACAGTGGCATTCTTGCCCATGAGCATCATCGCGGCAGGCTTGCCGACGACGAGGCTGCGCCCGATGACGACGGCGTTCTTGCCCTTGCAGTCGATGCCGTAGTAGTCCAGGATCTCCATGCAGGCGGCGGGGGTGCAGGGGGCAAAGCCCAGATCGCTGCGGCCCTCGAACACACCGGCGTTCGACAGGTCGGTCATGCAGTCGACGTCCTTCTTCGGGTCGAGGCGGTTGCAGATCTCATTCTGGTCAGCCTTGAGATGCTTCGGCAGCGGACGGAACATCAGAACGCCGTGGATGGCGTCGTTGGCGTTGATCTCGTCGATGAGCTTGAGCAGGTCCTCCTTGGAGGCATCCTCCGGCAGGACAAACTTCTGTACGTTGATGCCGATGAGCTCGGCGCGCTTCGTTGCGCCCTTCTCATAGGACAGGTCGCTGGGGTTCTCGCCCACGCGGACGATGCCGAGCGTGGGGACGACGCCCTTTTCCTTCAGCGCATTGGCGCGCTCGATGAGCTTTGCATTCAGTGCATCGGTAACTTCTTTGCCCAGTAACTGCTTTGCCATGATATATTTCTCCTTTTTGAGATAAGATTTGGGTTTGAAATTTGGAAGGGCCGGCGACATGCACCGCCTTATTTCTGCGACATGAGGCTCTCAAGTTTGTCATTGCGAGGAGCGAAGCGACGTGGCAATCTCACGCAGGCAATTACGATTTCGCCGGGAGTTTCCAGTGATCCAACCGGGTACTGCGAGATTGCCACGGCCCCTTTGGGGCCTCGCAATGACAAACCTTTGGTCTTCACCATTTTAACGGCAGTCCGTTTATTGCGCAGGTGCAGCGCCGGGCGGGGCATGCCCCGCCCCTACGGAGGCTGCATTATGTTATATTACTTGAAGAAGCCGTTCTTGACGGTCTCGAAGATCTCGTCGGCCTTTTTGCCGCAGGAATCGAGCATCTTCAGGCAATAGGCGTTCATTTCCTCGGCCTTTTCGCGGTTCTGAAGCGTCTTGGTATTGATGAAGACATTCAGGGACGCGGCCTGCAGGGCGGCCTTGACAATGACGGCGCCGCAGCCCGCGTCGGACACGGCGAGGCGGCTGCCCTTCGCAGCAAAGACGGCGATGGCATCCATGGACTCACAGCACAGCTCCATGATGTGCATCGGGACCCTGCAGGCGGTGACGGTGGCGTCCTCAAGCACCGCGGCGCGGTTGGGATCGTCCTTCGGGATGCCATAGGCCTTGGCCAGCGGGACGAAGCCCTCGGCATCGGCGGGGACCTGATCGAGCAGCTCATTCTGCAGCAGATCACACTTGCCCTTCAGGGCGAGGATCTCGGCCTCGACATCGGCATACTTCTTCTTGCCGACGGTCAGGGAGCCGACCATGTTGCCCAGCGCGGTGCCGAGCGCCGCGACAAGGGCCGCCGCGCCGCCGCCGCCGGGAGCGGGCTCGTTGGAAGCAAGGACCGTGACAAATTCACGGCAGGATTTTGTCGTCATATCCATAAGAATATTCTCCTTTGAATTTGTGAGGGGGTTGAACCGGCCGCCGCTGGGGCATGCTGCGGCATATTGTGCGGAAAGCCGCCGATGGAGTATGTAGCGGCGCTCAGTGAGCGCCATTGACAGCTGCACGTTTGATAGCACCATCGTCGACCGCGCAATGCTCCCAGATTTGTCATTGCGAGGGTGCTTTGCGCCCGTGGCAATCTCGTGCAGGCAGTCGCAATTTCGCCGATGGCTTTCCCGTAATCCAGCCGGGTACTGCGAGATTGCCACGTCGGCCTGCGGCCTCCTCGCAATGACACGTCAGGGTAGTACTGCGGTGCACCAGCGCCCTCGCGCGGTTAAATGGCCCTGTACAAGGCGGTCAGTGACCGCCGCTACAGACGCAATCGGTGCGTACCGTTTTATCGGCAGCCGATACGAATCGTCAGCATTGCGCCGTGGGCAGGGAATCCGAAAAACTCCGGCGGGGATTCCGCCGGAGTTTATGGCATTTTTCGTGAGTTTTCTTAATTAGAACAGGCCGGAAATCTTGCCGTTCTCGTCCACGTCGATGCGCTCGGCAGCGGGGACCTTCGGCAGGCCGGGCATGGTCATGATCTCACCGGTGAGGGCAACGAGGAAGCCTGCGCCCGCGGAGACCTTGACATTGCGCACGGTGACGGTGAAGCCCTTCGGCGCGCCCAGCTTCGTGGGATCGTCGGAGAAGGAATACTGCGTCTTGGCCATGCAGATGGGCATCTTGTCGTAGCCCAGCTCGGTCAGAGCCTTGATCTGCTTCTCGGCGTTCGGCGTGAAGGCCACGTCGTCGCCATGGTAGATCTTCGTGACGATGTCGCGGATCTTTTCCTTGATGGGCTTGTCGAGCTCATAGGAGAAGGTAAAGTCGTTCGGCTGGTCGCACAGACGGATGACCTCGTTGGCCAGCGCGATGCCGCCTTCGCCGCCCTTGCCCCAAACCTCGGACAGAGCAACGTTGACGCCCAGCTCGCGGCACTTATCCTCGACGAGCTTCAGCTCGGCCTCGGTGTCCTGCGGGAAGCGGTTGATGGCCACAACGCACGGCAGCTTGTAGACCTTGGTGATGTTCCCGACATGCTGCAGCAGGTTGGGCAGGCCCTTCTCCAGAGCCTCGAGGTTCTCGACGCCGGTCTCGGCCTTCGGCACGCCGCCGTTGTACTTCAGGGCGCGGACGGTGGCAACGAGGACGACGCAGCTCGGCTTCAGGCCGGCCATGCGGCACTTGATGTCGAGGAACTTCTCAGCACCCAGGTCAGCGCCGAAGCCGGCCTCGGTGATGGTGTAGTCGGACAGGTGCATGGCGATCTTCGTCGCGGTGACGGAGTTGCAGCCATGGGCGATGTTGGCGAACGGGCCGCCGTGGACGAAGGCCGGAGTGTGCTCGAGCGTCTGCACGAGGTTCGGCTTCAGAGCGTCCTTCAGCAGGGCGGTCATGGCGCCCTGGGCGTTCAGGTCACCGGCGGTGACGGGCTTCTCGTCGTAAGTATAGCCGACGACCAGGCGGGACAGGCGGGCCTTCAGGTCCGTGATGTCGGAGGCCAGGCAGAGAACTGCCATGATCTCGGAGGCGACGGTGATGTCGTAGCCGTCCTCACGCGGGGTGCCGTTGACGCGGCCGCCGAGGCCGTCGACGACGAAGCGGAGCTGACGGTCGTTCATATCGACGCAGCGGCGCCAGGTGATGCGGCGCGGGTCGATGTTCAGGCGATTGCCCTGATAAATATGGTTATCCAGCATGGCAGCCAGCAGGTTGTTGGCAGCGCCGATGGCGTGGAAGTCGCCGGTGAAGTGGAGGTTGATATCCTCCATCGGGACGACCTGCGCATAGCCGCCGCCGGCCGCGCCGCCCTTGACGCCGAAGACCGGGCCGAGGGACGGCTCACGCAGAGCGACAAGGACGTTCTTGCCGAGCTTGCGCATACCGTCGGCCAGGCCGACCGTCGTGGTGGTCTTGCCTTCGCCTGCGGGGGTGGGGTTGATGGCGGTGACGAGGACGAGCTTGCCCTGGGTGTGGGTCTCTTCCTTCAGGATGCTGTAGTCGACCTTGGCCTTGTACTTGCCGTACTGCTCCAGATACTTCTCGTCGATTCCCGCGGTCTTGGCGACCTCGGTGATGGGCTGCATGGTGGTTTCCTGTGCGATTTCGATGTCAGACTTAAAACTCATGATGGATGTTCTCCTTCCAAAAAATTTGCTCGGGGCCGTCGGAATGGCACCGGCGGGATGAGTTTTGTCATACCGCTGCCCGTTGGAGTGGTTCACGGTATCGTATAAAAACAATCGATATGTTTTTATCGGTTCGGATTATATCACCATATCCGGTTCTTGTCAACAAAAATTTGCGTAAAATTTTCCTTTTTTTCGCGGATTTGCACGAATTCCGATGTCCGGCCGCCGGATGACGGATGGGCGGCACAATGTGCAAGATCAGGGGACAGGGGCGGGAAGATTTTGAAGGAGAAGGTGCAAAAAATGGGAAGCTGCACAGGGCATCGACGGGGCGCTGCAGGGGAAGGGACAGCCGGGCCCGGCGCTGCACTGCCGAGCCGAACAGGGCAGCGTTAAAACAGAAACAGTCCCCCGAATTGTCATTGCGAGGCCCCAACGGGGCCGTGGCAATCTCGGGAAGGCAGTTGCGTTTTCGCCGATAGCTGCCCCACTATCCAACCGGGTACTGCGAGATTGCCACGGGCGCGAAGCGCCCTCGCAATGACAAGCTTGGGAGCCTTACACATTCGCCGGAAATACCTCCAGATTTGCAGCTGCCAAAGGCGGTCACTGACCGCCGCTACAGACGCAATTGGTGCATACCGTTTTCACGGTGGCCTGTACAAATCGGCAGTGCCTCCCCGAGATTGCCACGTCGGCTGCGCCTCCTCGCAATGACAAACCTGGAGGCCTTGACGGCGCATATTGCCAGCCTGCATGGCGGTCACTGTCCTATGGACAAAAGTGATGTTCCGGGCTTTGCCCGGAGTGATATTTTCCTTTCGGAAAGTGATATAAAAGCCTCGCGGCTTTTGTGATATTATATTCGCCGGTGAAACTGCCGCAGGCAATATCACGATGCGAAGCATCCTATCACTGTCCGAAGGACAATTTCACTCGCCGTCAGGCGAATATAACGGAGGCGCACTTCCTTCCGGAGTGCGCCTCTCTGGCCTTCGCTTTCTTTACAGATTCGCCTTGATCTCGTTGCACAGCAGGTCCCCTGCGACGACGCGGTCCTCGGCCGCGAAGCCGTCGACAAAGTTCGCGCTGTAGAGCAGCTGGGCACTGGGCGGGAATTCGTCGTCGCCCGCCCACAGGAGCATGCGCAGACGGTAGTTCCCCAGCAGGGTGAACTCGAAGCCCGCGTCGCCGGCCTGCAGGGGCAGGCCGCCCATGGCGGTGCAGGCGGCGCGGAAGGCCTCCAGCCGCGTACCGAAGCTGAACGCGGCGCGCTGCAGCACGCGGCCCGTGAACGGCTGGATATACAGCTCGCCCCACGGCATCTCGCGGAAGGTCAGGAAATCGCGTGATCCGGCGGTCTGCTTTCCCTCCAGCAGCCAGCGCATCAGGAACGTCTGCGCGGGCAGGCTCTTCAGGGCCGTTCCGCCCTCGCCGGAGATGGAGAACTCCGGGTGGGTGATGCGGTAGGGGTGGCCGAGAAGGGTGATGCGGAACGCGCCGTTCTCAAACGGCGTGCCGGTGCGCGCGGCAGCCTCCTGCGGGTCGAGCGCGGCGAAGCGCTCGCAATAGTGGGCAAACGGGACCTCTTCCTTGTGATTTTCGATCTGCATAACGGCTCCTTATTCCGCCGAGGCGAAGCGCGCGGCGTCGGTGTGCGGGAGGAAGCAGGCCGCGACAAAGGCGTCCATGTAGCCCGGGTGCGTGGACAGCTCCATATAGGTCATGTTGCGGGCGACCTGCTCGACGCGGTCGTTGGCCTCGTCGGACAGGGCCATGGTATATGCGCCTGCGAGGGACGAGTTGCCGATGTAATGGAACAGCTCGAGCGGGACGTTCGGGAACATACCGATGCGGACGGCATTGCGCATATTGATGCCGCTGCCGATGCCGCCTGCAACATAGAAGCTCTCGATGACGCTCTCGTCCATATCCATGGCAGCAAGCAGCGTGTCGATGGCGGAGTAGATCGCGCCCTTGGCGCGGATGAAGTTGTCGATATCGACCTCGTTCAGGGCGACCTCGCGGCCGGTGGCGGATTCCTCCGGCGTGGCGAGGATGTAGCGGCCGCAGCCGTGGCGGTCGTGGGCGACGCGCTTGCCCTCGCGGACGAAGATGCCCTTGGAATTCAGGATCCCGGCGTGGAACAGCTCGGCGATCGTATCGATGATGCCGCTGCCGCAGAGGCCGACGGGCTTCTGGCCCGGCTCGCCGATGATGCCGAACGTCGGCTCCATCGTCTCGGGATCGATGACGCAGGACTCGATCGCGCCGTCCGTTGCGCGCATGCCGCAGGAGATGTCGCCGCCCTCGAAGGCCGGGCCTGCCGAGCAGGCGCACGAGACCATGAAATCGCGGTTGCCGAAAACGATCTCGCCGTTCGTGCCGAGGTCGATGAACAGGGACAGCTCGTCGCGATCCCAGAGCATGCTGGCGAACGTACCGGCGGTGATATCGCCGCCGACATAGGAGCCGATGTTCGGCGCAAGGCGGATGGCAGCGTCCGGATGGGCGGGCAGGCCGAGGTCGTGCACGCGCAGGCCGTCCCAGTGGAAGAAGGCGGGGATATACGGCTCCATGCGGACGGGATCGGCGTCCACGCCGACGAACAGGTGGTTCATCGTCGTGTTGCCGGCGACGCACAGGCGCACGATGCGCGCGGGCGGCAGCTTGGCATCCTTGCACAGGGTCTGCATCAGCGGGACGAGCGTCTCCTTGAGGATGGCGTCCTGCAGCTTCTTGCGGCCGCCGGGCTTGCCCTGCTCGATGATACGGTTGATGACGTCCGCGCCGTAGCGGATCTGGCCGTTGCCGCCGGACGCCTTGGACAGCAGGCGGCCGTCCTTCATGTCGAACAGCACGGCGGAGACCGTCGTGGTACCGATGTCGATGCCGACGCCGCACAGCGGGAGGGTGTCGTTCTGGCCGGTCACGTCGAAAACGGTGAAAATACCGTTCTGCAGCTCGCCGAGGACGCGCACGGCAAAGGCGTTGTCGCGCAGGGCCTTCGGCAGGCGGCGCATGGCGTACCACGGCAGGCGGACGGCGTCGATGCCGTCCTGCGCCTCGAGCGCGCGGGTCAGGCGCTCGTTATCGGGCATGGTGTCGTCGAGCGTCGGTTCCTCGAGCTGAAGGTCGACGGCGCGGAAGCCGTTGCCGAGGCTGATGCCTGCACCTTGGACGCCCGCGAGCAGCTCCTCGAAGATACGGATCTCCTCGCCGCTGGACAGGTCGGCCGTCTTCATGCGGCTGCGGTAGGCCGAGGCGATGTCCGGCACGAGCACCACGGCGTCGGACGCCGCGTGCATGCAGCACGAAAGGCGCCAGCCGTCTGCATACTCCTCGTCGGAGATATGGGCCGTCTGCGGGCCGGTCAGCTCGCCGGAGACGAGCTTCACGCGGCACTTGCCACATGAGCCGTTGCCGGAGCACGGCGCATCGATGGCGACGTTGGCCTTGCGCGCGGCGTCGAGCACGCTCTCCTCCGGGGAGACCGAGATCACAACGGGCTTTTCATCGTTTTCAAATTGGAAGGTCAGTTCAAACATGATCGGTGATTCTCCTAAATTCTATATTCCGCCGGGGCGGGAGGGTTCAGATTATGCAGGGAGAGGCAAATGGAAAAGTTGAGCGAGGCCGCCAGCCGTGCGTTGCAGGGGAGGGGCACGGAAATGAAGGAATACTGAAGACTGAAAAATGAAGAATGCGGAAAGCCTCCGGCCGCGTGTTGTAGGGGAGGGGACAGCCGGGCCCGGCGCAATGCTGCCGATTCGTACAGGCTGCCGATAAAACGGTGTGCGCCAATTGCGTCTGTAGCGGCGCTCACTGCGCAGCCGTTGGCGGCTTTGCCGCCTTACGGATGCGGCGTGCCCCTTGCGGGTAGTGAGCGCCTTGTACAGGAATATTCAATCGCGTAAGGGCGCTGGTGCACCGCCGCACCACCCTGATGTGTCAGTCCGAGGAGCGAAGCGACGTGGGAATCTCCTGCAACCGGTTACGTTTTCGCCGAGGCCTACTTGTTATCCAATATGGTACTGCGAGATTGCCACGGCCCCGTTGGGGCCTCGCAATGACAATTTGGGAGTGCTTGCCATTTTAGCGACAGCCGGTACGAGTCGTTCGTGCAGCGCCGGGCGGGGCATGCCCCGCCCCTACAACGGCGGGTACGGTCGGCGGAGCAGCCGGAAATTTGCAACTGCCATAGGCGCTCAGTACCCGCAAGGGGCACGCCGCATCCGTAAGGCGGCAAAGCCGCCAACGGCTGCGCAGTGAGCGCCGCTACAGACGCAATCGGTGCACACCATTTTAACGACAGCTTGTACGAACTGCACTGCCTTCCCGAGATTGCCACGTCAGCCTACGGCCTCCTCGCAATGACAAGTCGGGGGCTGTCACCATTTTAACGATACACTGTACCAACCGTCCGTGCAGCGCCGGGCCTGGCTGTCCCCTCCCCTACAAGGTGCAGCCGGGGCGTCAATATCGGTACTGTTATATCGATTCTGATTATAGCATCGGACAGGGCGGCTGTCAACCGGGAAACGACGCCGGGACTCAATAATAATATACCGTGCTCGGGTCGCAGAGACGGATGAACAGCTTGCCATCCTCGATCCACATGCAGCCGTCGGCGGGGTAGTTCGGGGCAGCGGCAATGCTGTCTGCGTACTGCGCCAGCTCGTCGTCTGTGGCGTAGCGCGTTCCCATGCCGGTGGACATCACGATCATGCGCAGGCGGCCGTATTCGTTGATCTGGACGGAGGCTGTGCTGCGGCCGCCCATGATGAACGGCGTGCCGCTCCACAGGTCGCACAGTGTCGGGTCCTCCACATACTGACCGACAAAGACGATCTCGAGATCGGGCGTGTAGCCCTCCATCGAGCGCGCGCGCGTGAGCATGGACGTGTAGTAGCTCGCCATGATCTCATTGGAATAGTAATTCGTGCGGTAGCAGCCGTTGCAGAACCATGCATACCCTGCCGACGCACCGGCAAGACACAGGCAGGTCAGCAGGCTGACCCACCGGCGCACGGCGTCGCGCCTCCAGCGCAGGCCGTCGCCCACGATGAGCGGCAGGTAGAACAGCGTGACGACGCCGTAGGTCATGAGCGTATGCGTCGCCGTTTCCGGGGCCATGATGAAAATGCCGTTTGCCGCAATGGGCAGGGCAGCCAGCAGGAGCACGACCGTGACGATCTTCTTCCAGTCGCGGTCCCGCCATGCCAGCGCAAGGCTGACGGCGGACAGCAGCAGGGAGGCCCACATGGCCCAGCGGATGAGCCGCGAATTCGTCAGGAAGGCATAGCCGGTCTTCGGCAGCAGGTAGAAGCAGCGCACGCAGCGCACGAGCATCTGCGGCAGCTCGGCAAAGTTCAGCTTGCCCATGTTGTTGATGCCGCGATAGGCCGTGAGCGTCTCGTGATAGAGGCGCAGGCACAGCTGCAGCAGCAGGAAATACACGACCATTGCCGCCGCGAGCACCCCGACAAAGCGCAGCGCGCGCAGGGCGACGGTCTTCCACGGAGTCTCGCTGTCGAGGCACTGCTGCAGCAGGCGCAGCACAAGCAGGGCGGCGGCAAGGGGGAAATAGGCCTGATAGACACCGATGGAGCAGGCGAGCGTCAGCGCCGCGCCGACAAGCCAGCCCCAGCCGCTCCGGTCCGCCATCCAGACGGCCACGGCCGCCAGCAGGACGGCGAAGAGGTAATAGTGCACGGTGAAGGAAAACAGCATGGCCGAGGCCGCGGCGGGCCATGCCGCCGTGATGGCCGTGAGCACGGCGCACTGCCACGGCTTCTGCAAATGCAGCGCGCGCCAGAGGAACTGGCAGGCAAGGCCGAGAAAGGCGAGGCCGAGCAGGCCGTTGAACAGGGGCAGGTTGAAGTTGCCCATGGCGTGCCCGACGGTATCACCCAGAAGCGTCAGCATCCAGCGGCCGGAACGCAGGCCCGTTCCGTAGCCCTCCGGTGTGCAGACGATGTTGTCGTAGTTATTGATGTTGCCGACCAGCACATAGAGATAGCAGGCAAGCGCCGTCAGCACAAAGGCAGCGGCGCTGAGCTGGGTGCGGCGGTCGCGCAGGGCAGCGGCAAGGCCGCGCTGCACGCGGGGCAGCGGATCTCTCATCCTAATATCCTCCAATCTCTTCCCTTCGGATATTGCCCGGCAAGGGGACCGGCAGGCCGGTCCCCCGCGCGGGGTCTTGCGCAGCGGAGGCACGCCGCGCGGTTAAGCAGCACCGCATCATTCCGTTATGCGGTGCTGCCTTTACTGTTCCGTGACGACGGCGAAGAACACGAGCGGCTCGTCGCCGCGGTTCTGGAGCATATGCGTGCCGCCCTTCGGGCAATAGTGGCACTGCCCGGCCTGCACGGTCTCGACGGTGTCGCCGACGGTGAACGTGGCCGTGCCGGAGACGATGTACATGATCTCGCTGTTCGTCTCGTGGGTGTGCCTGCCGATGGAAGCACCGGGCATGAGGCGGTCGAGCATGATGCAGTTCCGGCCGTCGGCATAGGCCTTCTTCAGCAGCTCCTTCTCGCCGCCCTTAAAATTGGGAACGCGAACTTCTTCGATCTTCGAAAAATCGATCAGCATGATAAATGGAACTCCTTTGGTGTATCTTAATTAATCAGGAAGCGCATGAGGATGGTAGCAACCTCCGCGCGGGTACCGCCGCTCTGCGGGGCAAGGTAGAGCTGCTTATGATCCAGTCTGCCGCTGATCAGCTTCGTCTGAACGGCCCACTGCATCGGCGCTCTTGCATAATCGGAAACCGCACCAGCATCGGTGAAAAGGTCCAGCGATGCGCGGTCGCTGACGTCCACGCCGCGATAGGCAGCATAGCGATACAGGATCGTGGCGATCTGTTCTCTGGTCACAGTCCCATTCGGATCGAACTTGCCGTTACCAACGCCGTTTACGATTCCGTTCTCCGTGGCCCAGATGACACCGTCCGTATACCATGTTCCTTCCGGCACATCCGTATAGGGCGAGGTCCCGTCGGCCGAGCCGCCGTCCAGACGCCACAGCACCGTTACCAGCATGGCGCGGGTCATCGTTCCATTCGGATCAAACAGCATGTCTGCAACGCCGTTCATCAGTCCATTATAGTAGGCGAACGAAACTGCGCTGTAGTACCAGTCGCCCTGCTGCACATCCTGATACGGCAGTGCCAGCACATCATAGATATTGGCGTAGGGGTAGCGCTGATACTGGACCAGTTTCTCTGCGGGCGTTCCGGGATAGTAGAGCAGGAGATGATTTTCCGGCGAGACCCCAAAAACATCATAATCGAGCCGCTTCAGCGTCGGTGGGAGAACGGCATATGCCGAAGAACTGATCCTATCTATTGTCAAAAGGGAAAGGTACGCAAGTTCAGTTACCGGATATCCATCAATGTAGCTGGGCAGAAACGGATCAATGGAGCCGCATGCACTATCGCATTTAATGATCGTTACTTCTCCATTCTGGATTCGGAAATCCATATTAGCATAGTTCCCCGTAATTGTGCCGTCTGCAGCATGGTTGTTGTGAAACGTTGCTGCCGCACGACTTGCATATTCAGCACCGACAGAGTTTTCGGCAGCAAATACATGGATATAGCGGGAATTCCACAGCTGCTCCTCGTCCCTGCCGAACTCCTGCAGGCTGTTCGGCAGCGTCAGATAAACAGTATCTGCCTGAATGTCACTTTGATAAAGTGCATAGTTTCCGACAGACTGAACGCCTTCACATAAGTATATACTGCGAATACGACTGTAATTATTTCGGTAGAAAAAAGCATAACTGTCAATACGCCGGACCGTTGCAGGGATAACAATAGAAGTATAAATATCTTGATGGTAAGTATCTTTCACGTTGTTTCTCGTTGTATAAGATGCTATTTGTGTTACAGGATATTCATAAATATGATCCGGTATATACAATGTACATCTTTCTTCCGAAACCGCCCTGACCAAAGTAGCTTCCCCGTTCTTGACCCAAAATGTAAATCCATCTGCTTTGATCTCCTGTCCGGACGTTGCGTCATCCGTATATACAACGGGGATACCTTCGACATCAGCATACTGTGCAGCAGTTGAATATCTTTCGCAATGAATCGCCTTAGCTCTCCAAATGCTATCCGGCGCTATCTCCGTAACAGTGGACGGGATCGTAATTTCTTTTCCATCCAGCGGCATAGCCCCCGGTAAAATGCGCCGCAGATATTTCGGCAAATTATATTCCAGCGACGATCGTCCGGCGAAGAGATTTTTCCCAAACGTCGTGACCGGCAGGCCCTCGATCTCATCGGGGATCACCACCGTTCCGGAATCCGGGCCAGTATAGGAGGTCAAAATGACCTCGTTGTTCTTGATCTCATAGGTAAACGGAAGGGCATCCTCTGCCTGCAGGCACGGGGTAAACAGGCTCAGCAGCAGAACGACGACCAGAAATCTGGCTGCATATTTCATATGTGTGCTCCTTTTCGTTTTTGAAATCCCAGGCAGTGGGGGAACGATTTGGTTGTTTTCGGCATCGTTTCTATGGCGCAAGGCCCCGAATTGTCATTCCGGGGAGCGAAGCGACGTGGGAATCTCGCAGGACCCGGGTGGATAACAGGCAAGTTCCGACAAAATCGTGACTGCCTTCCCGAGATTGCCACGGCCCCTTCGGGGCCTCGCAATGACAAATCTGGAGGCCTTGCGCCGCTGAATTTGTGCCGCAACCATTGCCAGCCTGCATGGCGCTCGCTGAGCGCCGCTACATTTTTCTCTCGCGCGGCGGCCTTGCACAACGAGCGCCGCTGCAGACGCAATCGGTGCATACCATTTTAACGGCAGCCTGTTTCTTGCGCAGGTGCAGCGCCGGGCCTGGCTGTCCCCGCCCCTGCAAAGTGCGCATGTTTCGAAAAACGCGGCGGGCGGGATGGGCCGCCCGCCGCGCTGCGGGTCTTACATCAGGGGCTCGAGGCCGAGGACCGGGTGGTTCTTCTCGGTCAGGAAGTCCATGAGGGCTTCGCAGTCCTCGCAGATCGTCTCGTCGGCGATCATATCGGTGAAGTTGTCGATGCCGTACAGCTCCTTGGCGGTGCGGTTCAGGCGCTCGGCGACGTCGTCCTTCAGCTCCTTCGGCATCCAGACGATACGCTCGATGCCGCCCTCGGCGGCGATGAACTTCTTCGAGGAGATGAAGTGACGGCCATGGCCCATATAGCCCGGCGTCTGCACGCCGCCGCCGGTGCAGGAGGCCAGCTCGCCGAAGGTCATGCCGACGGGGGTCATGCCCTTATACTCACGGTTGACGACGATGAAGCCGTTCGAGACCGGCTCGATGCCGCAGATGCATTCGAAGCAGCCGCAGGAGGTCATCGGGTCCTCGAGGATGGAGTAGAGCGTGACGTTCTCGACCGCGCCGTGCGTGGCCTCCTGGATCATCTTGTTGACGGACTCATAGCGGCCGGTGCGCTCGTCGAGGCAGCCCTCCTTGAAGATCGGCTGGCACGGGCCCTGCGGGTTCAGCTCGTTCGTCGCCTTGGCATCGAGCCAGGAAACGGCGCCGCACAGGCCGAGACGCTCCGGGGTGACGACGCAGCAGTGCGCCGGGGCGAAGCTCTGGCAGAGGATGCAGGTGTAGAAGCGGTCGACGGACTCATCCGTCATGGACAGCAGGCGGTCGTCGCGCTCGTTGTAGCGCGGCATGGCGACCTCGTCGCGGAACTTCTCGGCAGCGGCTTCCTCGGTGTAGAACGTGACCTGGCACTTATCGACGACGGCGTCGAATTCGTCCATGATCATATGATACAGCACCTCGCCGAAGTGCTTCAGGCGCAGACCCTTGGCGAAGGCGTCGTTCGAAACGCGCACGCGGACCTGATTGCGCTGGCCGGTGTGCATGACGCCCTCCATGTAGTTGAACCAGGCGTGGATCTTGCGCTCGATGACGGACTCGAAATCGGCCTGCATCTTCGCGCCCGCGACCTCGATGAACGTGCACAGGGCGTAGTTCTTCTCGCCGCCGTCCATATCGTCGCCGAGGATGGTGATCTTGTGGTCCTCGATCTCGGACGGATCGCGCATGAGCACGAGCTCGGCCGTGGCGTTCTTGCCGGACCAGTATTCGGTGTGCATGTCGGCCTTGCGGATGATCTCGCCCTCAAAGGCGGCCGCAAAGGCGACAGGGATGGGCAGCTCCTTCGTCTTGATCTTGATGTTGCGCAGCTCGAGGGAGTGCTTGACGGTCAGGCTGTGATCCAGCACGGATTCCAGCGCGCCGGGGACCTGATTCTCGCCGAGGTCGATGTCGACGACGACCGGGAAGCCCAGGGCGATGGCGCCTGCGCCCGCGGAGACGACGACATTGTCGATCGCGCCGAACGTATTGACGAACGCGGGGACGCGCTCCTTCGTGTACTTCAGCAGGCCGGGCAGGTCGCCGGGCTGGACGTTGCCGAAGATCAGGGCCGCGCGGATGGCGACGGTGACGGCGTGGATGACGGCGGTGACGTCATGGCCGAGCGGCACGACGCGCAGCTCGAGGCCCATCTTCACGCCGCCCTCGGCGCACTGGTCGATGACGCCGCCGATGAGGAAGGTCAGGATGCCCTTCGACTGGTAGTCCTTGACGACGGACACGACGTCAGCGGCATTGTCGGCCTTGCCGAGCACGACGGCCACGCCGGGGATGTCGCCCGTGACGAGCGGGACGCCCAGCGAGCGGATGACGGGATCGGGCACAAAGCCGATGCCCGTCTCGTTGGCATAGGGGTCCGCGCCGTCCAGATACTTCAGGCCCTCGAGGATCTCCGCGCCGACGGCAGTGGCAAGGCCGGCGTTCAGCGCCTGGCCGAGGTCCTCCTGATCGGTGATGAGACTCTTGAGCACGCCCACGCAGGCGGGCAGGTCGCCGAGCTTGGCCACCTTCACGCCCGTTGCGGCGTAGATGGTGGGGAAGAAGTAGGCCGTGTCGGGGAAGGCAATGGCCTTGTCTGCGCCGAATTTGGCGATTGCGTCGTTGACGGCGCCCTCAGTCAGACCGGCGACGGCATGCGAGCCGCCATAGATGAGATCGGTTAATACACTCATTTCGGTTTCCTCCTGATGAAAAATATCAAATTTGCAGGTGCAAATCAGATGTTATGATTGGATGGGTTTCTGTATAATCAAAATCCATATGTTCTGGATTTGTCGTTTATGAATCAACTTTTACCACTACGTCTTCCTGCGCGCCCCATGGGTCCCGGATCGTCAGTTTGGACTCCGCGGCAACGGTATCCCGGAGAAAGGGGGAATTGGAATCGCCGCTCAGGGCATAGGTAACCGCAGCATCGCTCTGCACGGTGCAGTCGCGATCCGTGAAATTCAGAGAAAGCTCCCCGGCCGCACTGCCCGAAAGGGCCAGTGTGCGCCTTTCCGGCTCGCTCCGTGCGACTTTCAGCCGGTAGTTCATCCCGCTGCCCGTGACCGTCAGCGAATCCGGTGTAACGCGAACCTCATCGATCCCGTCGCCGGAAAGCAGAATGCTCTCCTGTCCCCGGAGCACGGAAAACCGGCTCTCGCCGCTTTCGTGCGTATAGTGCAGCGCCTCGGTGTACGGAATTTCCAGCGTCATCGTCGTATCGTCAAAGCCATTCACAGATACGCTGGATGCCGCCATATCACCCTCCCATGCCCCATTGCGGAACGTCAGGCTCTGCCCGGCGGCATTTTCCACGCGGCAGGCGCTGTTGACAGCCAGCTCGATCTGCATCGCGGGCTGCTCCTGATGATTTTCACATGCTGCAGAAAAGATGATAAGTGTACATAACAAGAACGTAACCAACAGAATCAGGACTATTCTTTTCATGGCTCTACCTCCACCTCTACATCATCCTGCGCGCCCCATGGGTTCCGGATCGTCAGGCGCACTGACAGCCGGCACAGGTTGACGATAAAACGGTATTGACCTCCGACTTGTCATTCCGAGGAGCGAAGCGACGTGGGAATCTCATGCAGGCAATAACGAATTCGCCGGGGGCCTTCCCATGCTCCGGCTTGTACCGCGAGATTGCACCCCAAGGGCACTTCTTCGCGCTGCGCGCTCAGGGCGCCACGGCTCCTGCGGAGCCTCGCAATGACAAACTTGGGGGCCTGCTTCGTTTGAAGGAGGGCAATGACAACCTTGGGGGCATCCCCGATCTAGCGCGCAAATGACGGGACGCCGTCGCGGATGCGGATCGTGCAGGTCTCCCCTGCGGAGAATTCCATGGTATCCAGCGGCTCCTGCTGGTCCCGGTCCCGGAGCACGACGGTAAACGGGGCGTCCTGCGCGGTGAAATATCCCTTTTTGCCGTCCCGCTCATAGCGGACGCGGCTCTCGCCGCTGCCCGTTACCTCCAGATAGGTTCTCGTGCCGGTCGAAATACCCACTTCATACTGCATATTTTCGCCGGTCGCCTCGACGGTGGAGCGGGTATATTCCACGTTCTGAAGGCCGGGGCCCTCCACGGCGCGGAAATCGTCGCCGTCGAAGGAGAGGCAGATCGAGCGGTCTTTCGCCCGCTCCGGTTCAAACCGGACAGAGAACGACTCGCTGAAGCGGACCTGCACGGAAGTC